>JAOTUD010000080.1 GCA_029864065.1 Gammaproteobacteria bacterium
TGTTCATGATCACGCGCATATTGTGCTCGATGATGAACAGGGTAATGCCGAACTCGGTATTGGCGCGTTTCAGGCGTTCGATCAGGCCATTGATCAGGGTCGGGTTAATCCCCGCCGTGGGTTCGTCGAGCAGCAGGCAGGTCGGCTCATTCATCAACGCCATCGCAAATTCGAGCAGCTTTTGCTGGCCGAACGACAGGTCGCCGCTTAGCAGCAGCCGCTTTTCGTAAAGCCCGACGAACTCGAGCAAATGATCGGCGCGCTCGTAATCTTCAATGGTAAAGGATTTCAACGCATCCCAGATGCTCATCTTGCGGTGCGGTAGCGAGATAAGCATGTTTTCAACGCAATTCATCTTGCCGTAAATCCGGGTCTGCTGGAAGGTACGCAACAACCCGCGGCGCGCAATTTTCTGCACCGAGAACCGCGAAATCTCCTCGCCCTCGAACTTGATCGAACCCTCGTCGATCGGGTGGTAGCCGACGATGGAATTGAACAACGTGGTCTTGCCCGAACCGTTGGGGCCGATCAATCCGGTGATGCCTCCTTTCACGACCTGCATCGACACCTGGGTATTGGCCTTGACGCCGCCAAAGGATTTGGAAACCTTGTCGACGTCGATAATAACCTCGCTCACGCCGCCTCCTCCGTCGACTTGCGCTCCACCCTGATGCCGAACAGTTCGGGGTAGCGCTGCTGCAGGTACCCCATGACGCCGTCCTGGAAATACACCACGGTAACGACGATCAAAGCGCCGAGCGCAACCCATTGCCAGCCCAGCAGGTAATTCCAGGTAATTTCCTTGAACAGATGAAACAGGATGGCGCCGATGACCGGCCCCCACAGGGTTCCCTTGCCGCCCAGCAACACGCAGACCACCATGAAAATCCCCAGGTTGATAGTCTGGTAAGCCGATTCCACCGGTTCGAAATGGATCAGTTGAAAGCCGGAAATACCGCCTGCCATGCCGACGAAAAAGGCAGCCATCGACCAGGTGTAAAGCTTGTAACGCAGCGTATGGACCCCCATCGCATCGGCCTTCTCCTCGTCATCGCGAATCGCGTTAATCGCTGCGCCGAAACGCGTCCCGTAGAGCCATTTGACGAAAATGAAAACGCCTATCCCTAGCCCCGCAAACAGAAAATAGAAAAAGATCTTGCCGATATCCAGGTCACCCGGATAAACCGGCAGCGCGATGCCCTGTCCCCCGCCGGCCCAGTCCCAGTTGGAGACCAGTTCACCGGCCGCGATAGCGACGCCCAGCGTGCCGATCGCGAAGTAGGGTCCCCTCAGGCCGAAGGTAAGGTAGCCGATGACCACCGCACTGGCCGAACAGAACAGGCCCGCGCCGAGCACGCCGATAAACATGCCCCCAAAATACTGTAAGTCGCTAAATTCGAATATGCCGCCGCCCGATGCAACCGTATAGTCGCCGATATTGTAGGTCATGCCGATAGCAATGAGCGCGGCGACATACATCCCGGTGCCGTAGAAGAAAATATTGCCGAGCGAGTTATAGCCCATTTGCCCGCCAGTCATGTCCCAGGTCAGGGCGACGATGATCATCAACCACAGGGTGGCGAGCTGCGTGCCGAAATCCGGGAAGGCGAACGGGGCAATGAAACTGAAAGCGAGGATCAGTGCATACAGAATGGTTTTTCTTTTCAGCTTCGTCATCGCCTACTTTAATACCTGGCGATTACGTCGCTGCTGGATCAGGCGGAAAAGTAAAACGAGTAGTAACAGTATTACCGCGATGGCCTGCTGATAGCTGATACCGAATATGTGGGCACCGTACTGTTCCAGGGCCCCTATGCCGAGCCCGGCCGCAATAACGCCCGGTAAATTGCCGAGGCCTGCCGCGGTGACGATCACGAAGGCCCGGATCGAGTAGGCGATGCCGTAGAAAGGCTGCACCAGCCAGACCATGACGATAATCGCCCCGGCTGCACCGCAGATACCCGAATTCAAGGAAAAGGTAAAGGCATAAACCTTCTCGGTGTCGATGCCCATCACACGCGCGGCGCGCGCATCCTGCGCGGTTGCCCTGATAGCCTGGCCCATGCGGCTCGACTTCATGAAGACGATAACCGCGGCTGCGAGCCCCGCGGCCATCAGCACTCCGATCAACTTCGCAATCGGTACGTCGATCAATCCATCCGCGAAATAAAGGGTGTCAAAACCGAGATCGATGCTGCGCGTATCCGACGAAAACATCAGGTTGAGCAGCTGGGCCATCATAATCGCGAGGCCGAAGGTGGCGAGCAGCGAGGTAAATAAATCGCGTTCGATAACACGCCGGATGACAAGTTTATAAGCGACCCAGCCGACGCCCCACATGACGGCGAAAGCGATCGGTACGCCCAGCAGGGCTGGCATCCCGTGCTGAGCCAGCCACCAGGAAACATAGCCCCCGGAAATGACGAAGTCGCCCTGGGCCAGGTTTTTGACATTCATGACTCCCCACACCAGGGCCAGGCCGTAAGCGGCGAGCGCAAACAAAGAACCGATCATGAGCCCGTCGAGAATGATTTTCAGATTTACGATCGGGAATTCGATCAACAGCGAAATATTGGACAGTACTTGATCCATGGAAACGCAACAAATTGGTCAGGTTTGAAAAAAAACAGGATGCTGAAGCAGCATCCTGTTGATTATCAAAACGCCGCAGTTACTGGCGCGGCCAGTTCAGCTTGTGCGAGGCAAACGCCGAGGGCGCGACCACGTTATATTTACCGTCCTGGATCTGCCGCAATACCATCGGTTTGGCGATGTTATTACCCGCTTCCGAAAACTTGATCGGCCCATAAAAACTCATCAAGTCGGTCGCAGCCAGCGCGTCACGCAGTTTCTCCTTGTCCAGCGATTCAGCCCTTTCAAACGCATCCTTGAATACGTATACGGCTGCAGAAGCCTGTGCAGTCTGGTAGGGTACCTCTTTATCCTTGTAGGCCGGGTAGGCCAGCTTGAATTCCTGGTCGTAGTTTGCCGCGCTGCCGAAGATGGGATCCTTGTAGCTCAGGGTTTCGGCCCACTGAGTCGAGCACAGGATATCATTAGCCGTGGCTCCGAACTTGCCCGTGACATCGGCCGATTCGCAGTGTGTCATTGCGATCATCGGCACCTTGATGTTCTTTTCGCCTATTTGCCGCACCCCGGTGACCGCGCCTTTGGTGTGACCACTAATGATCAGCAAATCGGGTTTGAGCAATTGTACCTTGGTCAGGATGGCGCTCATATCCGACAGGTCGCGCGGCAGCTTTTCGTCCAGCACGATATTCATGTTGAAGCGTTTCGCGTCTTCGACCACGCCGTCGCGCACGTCGAGCGAAAAGGGATCGTTTTCAACCGCAACGGCAACCTTTACCGATGAGGCCTGCTTGCCTTTCTTTTCAGCCATTTCAGCTGCCAGGGTTATCGCCGAAGCAAGATACTGCTCGGAGGTTGACAGTACCGCAAACAGGTACTTGTAGCCCTTGTTAAACAGCGAACGCGAGGCGCCTTCCGCCTCTACCATCGGAATCTGGTATTTTTCGGTTACCGGCGCAATCGCCTTGGTCATCCCGGATGAGTATGGCCCGAGCATGTACTGCACCTTGTCCTGGCTGATGAGTCGCTCGGCCAGGGTAGCACCGCGATCGCCCTTGGATTCGTCGTCATAGTAAATTATCTTGAAGTTATAGCATTTGCCGCCAATCTTGATGCCGCCATTCTGTCTGATTTTTTCCACCGCAAAATCGTAACCGTTTTGCGAATTGAGTCCCTCGGTCGAATACTTTCCGGTCAGCGAAATTGCCGACCCGAGCACGATTTCGCCGCAGGCCGCGAGGCTCGCCTGGGAAAACAACAGCGTGGTTGCCGCTACCAGTATTGATAGCACCGATAATTTCTTCATTTTTGCTCCTCCGAATGTCGAGCTGCAGCTATGCGCTGCGTTTTTTAATTTTGAATCGCAGATTCTATGCTGGTTTTGAAAGCATCGCAACCAGTTCAATCTACCTGAATCTTAAAGGTTAAAGCTTACCGCCTGCTGAACGAGTCAGATCAGCTCGTCCTTGCGATCGTCGGTTTCGCCGTAACGGCCAAGCGCCGGCGCCTTCAAATTCTCGTACAATTTATCGAGGTTAGCGTTAATCAGTTTCCCCTGCTGCTCGAACAGGCTGTTGCCGGCAAGGTCGCTCTCGACGATGAAGGGCCCGAAGTTTTCCACCTCGAACACCCACATCGCCTGCGCGTTGCCGAGTTCCTCGAGCCAGTGCACGGCCCTGACCCCCCTGATGCCGCGGCCGAGCAGCGCCCCGGTGCCATAACCGACCGTGGTCAGGTAAATCGCGCCTGCCGGCACCAGGATGTCACGATAATCTTCGACCGACATGCCGCCCTTGCCGATAATGATTCTCGCATTCGAGCGCCGCAGCCATTCCGCCATGTACCTGGAGAAACGGAAACTGGCCGTCGCGGTGACGCCGCCGACCGAGTAACTGCCGTCGTCGTTTACCGCCGCCGCGGGAGAACAATGAAAATTGGCGTTGCTGAGCTGCGCCACGCCCGCCGGCAGGTCGGCACCTTCCTCGACCACCTTGCGGTAAACCCCCTCGCGGCCCGTATAGACCAGGCCGTCGAGGTAAACGACCATGCCGATCTCGAGTTTTTCGAGATCTTCCTGCACCACCGGGATTTTTATACGGATGCTGTCGCGTCCGTGTTTTCGATCGGCCATTCGACTGTCTCTCTGCGCATGTAAGGGGTGAACCACTCGGGATCGTGGCGGTATTCGCAACGGCCGTCGGCATGAATTCGCACCGTCGCGCGGCGCGACGACAGGCAAAACGCGTGCACGCTGACCGGCATGCCGCCAGTATGCGTGAAACCGACCTCGATGTGACAATCGGCTACCATCGCGTTGCCGACGAAACCCATCGCGCCCATGCCGATGCTGTTACCGAGCTGCTTCAGTTCGAGCTCGAGCGCGGCGATTTTCGGGTCCGGATTGCGGTCGCCGACGACGCGCAGGCACGCGGCCTGCTTGCCGAGCACCATGGTCGTATCCTTGGAGCCGCCGATGCCGATACCCATGATCGCGGGCTGGCAGGCCAGCCCGCGCTTGCCGAAAGACACCAGGGTGTCGAGGAAAAATCGCTTGATGCCGTCGATGCCGTCGCCGGGGAACAGCATGCGGTAATCGGTGCCGAACAGGCCGCCCTTGTGCACCGTGGTGATATCGATCCAGTCGACATCGGGCTCGAAGCTCCAGTCGATCTCGGGCGCGTTGATGCCGATATTGTTGTTGTGGTCGTTGCGCCACAGCGGGTGTACCCGGTTGGGTCGCAGCGGAATATCGTGGGTCGCCTTCGCCGTGGCGCTACGCAACGCGCGCTCGAGGCCGGTGAACCCGTCTGCCAGGCGCGCATCGTTGCCAACCTTGACGTAGTAGCGCGGCAGGCCGGTATCGGCGCACATCGGGCGCCGGTCCTCGCTCGCGGCGTTCCAGTTGTCCATCATGGTCTGCAGCACGAAGCAGGACAGTTCGCCCTGCTCCCACTTCGCCATGTCCTCGATACCCTGGCGGTAATCCGGCGGGATATCGATCGCCGCCTGCGACATGATCTGCCTGGCCGCGCTTTCGATGGTCTGGTAATCAATCATTCTGAAGCAGGGTCTCACCCGGTTTGACGATGGAAAATTCGACCGGCGCGCGCTCGACGCGCAGCTGGTCCTGATGACGGCGCGCAATCGTGAAATAGGACTCGTCGAGGCTGCCGACCTCGGGAAAATCCTCGCGAAAATGCGCCCCGCGTGAATTCTCGCGCGAAAGCGATGCCACCGCAACGACCTCGGCTACCTCGATCAGGCTGCGCAGGTTGAGCCAGTCGTGCCAGCTGATGGCGAATACGCGGTTGTCGTCGCCAATCCCGGTTGCCATCAGTTCCGACTTCAGCGATGCAAGTTCCGACTGCGCCCGCGACAATCCCGGGGCGTCGCGCAGCACGCCGACGTCGTCCCACATCAGGTCGAGCAGGCGATCGCGCAGCGCGTTCAGGTCGCCGGCCTGCTGTCGAAACGGCAGCAGGCACTCGTCGATCGCGGCTTCGACGATTTCGATATCCGCTTCGGCCCAATGGGTCTGCGCGGCCGCCTGGATGGCCATTTCGTCGCCGGCGATGCCGCCGAACACGGTCGAATTGGCGACGCCGTTGCCGCCGAGCCGATTGGCGCCATGCGCGCCGCCGGCGTCTTCGCCGGCGACGAATAGCCCCGGCATAGCGCAGCGCGTATCCGCGCTGACGACGACGCCACCCATCAGGTAATGCGCCGTCGGCACGACTTCGACCCGACCGCCCACGAGGTCGAAACCGCAATCGGCGCAACGCCTGACCATCCCCGGAAACTTTTGCGCCACCGTTGCCGGTCCGAGGTGGTCCATCGCGATGTAAACGCCGCCGTTCGGAGTGGTTCGCCCGGCGCGCATCTCGGCGTAAATCGCGCGGCTGACGATGTCGCGCGTCGCGCGCTCGCCGGCGGCATCGTACTTCTGCATGAAGCGCTCGCCGGCGCCGTCGAGCAGGTAGCCGCCGGCGCCGCGCAATCCTTCTTCGAGCACGGTTCCGGTCATGCGCGTATCGCGGCCGGCGAGCAGGCCGGTCGGATGAAACTGCACCATTTCCATGTCGCGCAGGCCGAGACCGAGCCGCAAGGCCATCGCCAGTCCGTCCATCGACTTGTCGCCCGAGGGCGTGTGGTAACGATACATCGTGGGGCCGCCACCGGTCGCGAGCAGCACGGTTTTGGCCTGCAGCAGGCGAAACTCGCCGCTGCGCATGTCGACCAGCAGCACGCCGGCCAGCTCGGCGCCGTCCCGCGACGGCACCAGCGCCAGCGCACGGTGCTCTTCCATCAGTTGCACCGGTAGCGCGCGCACCTGTTCCATCAGGCGACCGATAATCTCGATCCCGGTCAGGTCGCCCTTGTGCACGGTGCGGTCGAAGGTTTGCCCGGCGAAGGCCTTGTGGTGCAGCGAACCGTCGTCGTTGCGGTCGAAGAAGCAGCCGAGTTCGTTTTCGAGTTCCTGCACGCGAATCACCGCGGTTTCGCACAGCCGCATCGCCATCGCCTGGTCGGGCAGCCACTTGCCGCCGATGATGGTATCCATGAAATGGCGCTCGATCGAGTCCCCCGGGCTCAGGGCCACGTTGTAGCCCCCCTGTACCATGCGCGTGCAGCCGCACTTGCCGAGCAGCCCCTTGACCGCGATGGTCACCTCGAGATCGGGATTTGCCTGCTTCGCGTGCAGCGCCGCAAACAACCCGGCACCGCCGCTGCCGAGGATCAGTACATCGGTTTTCAGGGTCTGGAATTCCACCTCAGAAAGCCCTCAGCAGGAAACCGCAGGCGCAGAAGAACGATGCGGCGACGGCGATGGCGGCGTAGTTTTTTTGGCGGTCGCTCCACGGCAGATTCTCCAGCGCCAGCAGGCGCAAGCCGCCGAACAAATGCACCGCGAGCAGCAAAACGAGCCCCGACTCGGCCAGTTTGAACAACGGCCCCGTGGTCCAGTCGAGCGCCCGATCGAGCGCCGCTTCCCCGTTCAGCGCGAGGCCCAGCACGTAAAAGTGGAAGGGTAAAAACAGCGCCAGCCCGAGGCCGGAAACTCGGTGCAGCAGAAAAGCAAGGTAAAGCGGTTGCCGTCGATGCGCCTTCATGCCGACCCCACCACCGCCGCGACGGCACGCAATCCCATGACCAGCAACCCGGCCGCGCAGACCCAGCTCAGGGTATTCAGCAGCAATCCTCGCAGGGACCACCATTCGCGCAGGATATTGCGCAAACCGATCGCCGCGTGCACAGCGACCGCGAGCACGAAAATCCCGTAGACGCCGCCCCACAACAGGCTGCCCCGGGTGCGACCGAGGATTTCGTCGGCGGAGAGCCCCCCCTGTATCGCGTAAATCATGACGCCGATGTGCAGTAATACCAGAGGCGCCATGATTGCCGCGCTGATACGTTGCGCGAGGTACAGTCTCAGCTCAACCATAACGCTGTCGGTATTTCTTTTTCATGAAATCGACCGAGGCCATGCGTTTCAGGCCCGCGATCGACGCGGTTGGATTGAGCTCGTTCGGACAGTGCGCCGTGCAGCCCTGCTGCGAATGGCACTGCACGCAGCCGCCGTCCGAGGCCACCGCCTGCAGGCGTTCGGAATGCCGGCTGTCGCGTACATCGTTCTGCAGGCTCCAGGCGCGATTCAGCGCCGCGGGCCCGAGGTAGCCCCGGTTCCACGCGACCACGTCGCAGGCCGCGTAACAGATGGCGCAATTGATGCATTCGATGGCGGCGTTAGCGGCGCTGCGTTGCGATTCGCGAGGCGAAATCGTGGCTACCGGCTGATGGCGTGATGCCGATCCGGCGAACTGCCCCTCGGCCCGTTTCCATTTTTCGAAAAACCCGCTCATGTCGCAGGCCAGGTCCTTGATGACCGGCAAGTTGCGCAGCGGTTCTAGCGTCAGGCGGTTGTCATGCAAAACCTTGTTGACA
>JAOTUD010000677.1 GCA_029864065.1 Gammaproteobacteria bacterium
GCAGGGATTCGATTTCCAGCACCTGACGCGCAAGGAAGTGCGCGGCGGCACGTACCAGGCCGCGCTACCCACCATAAACGGTCCGGTCTCGGTGCGTGACCAGTTTCTGGTCGACGACTGGAAGCGCGCGCAGGCCAACTGCAAACGACCGGTCAAGATTACAATGCCCGGACCGATGACGATATCGGACACCAACCACGACGATTACTACAACGATCCCAGGGCGCTCGGGCGCGATATCGCCGCCGCGCTCAACCTCGAGGTGCGCGCGCTCGCCGATGCCGGCTGCGTGCACATCCAGATCGACGAGCCATTGTTCGCGCGCAAGCCGCAGGCGGCGCTCGACTACGGTTTCGAAAATCTCGAACGCGCCTTCCACGGTTGCCCGAAAAGCGTGCAGCGCACCGTGCACATGTGCTGCGGTTACCCCGACAGGCTCGACCGCGACGATTATCCGAAGGCCGACCCCGATTCGTACCTGCAGATCGCCGATGCGATCGAGTATTCCTGCATCGACGCGGTGTCGTTCGAGGACGCGCACCGCCATAACGACCTGTCGCTGCTCGAACGGCTGCCGACGACGAAGGTAATTTTTGGCGTCGTCGCGATCGCGAAAAGCGAGATCGAGACGGTCGAGCAGATCCGCGAGCGGCTGCTGCAGGCGCTTGGACATATCGACGCCGAACGCCTGCTCGCCGCGCCCGACTGCGGCCTCGGCCTGCTCGGCCGCGATCTCGCCATGGTCAAGCTCAAAAACATGTGCGCGGCCGCACGTACCCTCTGACCGGCTGTGTCGCGGAATCGTTTCTCGCAGACTTGCCGAGGCGCCGAGATCGCAGAGGGTATGCCGGGATCTAACCAGGCCTGTCATCCCGCGGTTTAACCGCGGTATCCAGCGTGGTCTGGATTTTCGCCGTCAAACTGGGTCCCGCGGTCAGGCCGCGGGATGACATTATGTCGGTGAGGCCGGCACCGCGGTGAGGATTCAGGCTCTGTTTGCCCCGCAGGCGCCGTGATCCGTTTGTCGATCTGCTGGCGGAAGTTATTTGCATGATTCCTCATGATTTTCCGGTATCGGCCGATCAATTCGCAGGATACCTGAACAGGACTAGATCCAATGAGCAGCAACTGGAGCAAGGTCACGATCGAGGCAAACCTGATTTCGCTGCCTGATATTTACTGGCGGCTCAAGGAAATTCTCGATACCCACGATTACTCGCTGCAGGATATCGCGCAACTGATCGTCTACGACCCCGGTCTGACCGCGCGCCTGCTGCGCATCGTCAACAGCGCCTATTTCGGTTTTGCATCGAAGATCGATACCGTCAACCACGCGGTATCGATCCTCGGCGTGCAGCAGATCGAGGGCCTGATCCTGACGACGTCGATCGCCGATGCGCTCGGTGACTACGAGTGCGAGCACCTCGACGTCAGGCAATTCTGGCTGCGTAGCGTTTACCGCGCGATCGCAGCGCGCGACCTCGCCGGCGAATGCAGCCTGATGGACGGGGAGCGCATGTTCGTCGCCGGCCTGCTTTGCGGAATCGGGCAGTTGATCATGTACCAGTCGGTGCCGGTACTCGCGCAGCAGGCGCAACGCCTGGCCGATGAAACCGGGCAGCCGCTGCACCTCGCCGAGCAGGAAGTCATGGGTTTCGATAATGCCCGCGTCGCGGCGATGCTGATGCAGAACTGGAAGCTGCCCGACAGCCACGTCAAGGTAATCAGGCATTACCTCGAGCTCGAACCCGAGGCGGATTATTTTCTCGAGGCAGCGATTGTTCATATCGCGGCATTGATCGGCAACGCCTTTGCCGAGAACCTGCCGCTCGACGAGGTCCTGGTCCACGCCGACAACCGCGCATGGGATGCGACCGGGCTCGATATTGGGCACTGCGAGGCGATCGACGTCGTCGTGGCCGAGCAGCTGAACGGCGTGGTCAACGTTCTGTTCCCGAAAATGCAGTGCGCGGCGGTCTAGCCCGAAAGTCCGGGGACACAATACTTAACCCCCCTCATTGCGCCCCCGCCTCTCCCTGAGTCCCTGTGGTGGCAAGATCCAGGCGATATAATTTTTGGTCAGATCAACAATTAATGGCTAGTTTTTGATCTGACCAAAAATTATGCGGGCAAAAAGAAGCGGGAAGCCGTTTAGGCTTCCCGTTGCTGGAT
>JAOTUD010000678.1 GCA_029864065.1 Gammaproteobacteria bacterium
CGATTCGACGCTCGCGTGCGGGGCTGTCCGATCCCGCACGCCCCAATGGTTCCTTCCTGTTCCTCGGTCCCACCGGGGTCGGCAAAACCGAGCTGACCAAGGCGTTGACGAATTTTCTGTTCGATACCGAAGACGCGATGATTCGCATCGACATGTCGGAGTTTATGGAAAAGCACAGTGTCGCCAGACTGGTTGGCGCCCCGCCGGGGTATGTCGGTTACGAGCAGGGCGGATACCTGACCGAAGCGGTTAGACGACGTCCCTATTCGGTTATTCTGCTCGATGAAATCGAAAAAGCACACCCGGATGTTTTTAATATCCTGCTGCAGGTGCTGGATGACGGTCGCCTCACCGACGGCCAGGGGCGTACGGTCGATTTCCGCAACTGCGTGATCGTCATGACTTCGAACCTGGGATCCACTGAAATTCAGGCCCTTGCCGGGGAACAGCACTACGATGAAATCAAGCGCGCGGTGATGGAGCAGGTTGCGCAACATTTCAGGCCCGAATTCATTAACCGTATCGACGAATCAGTAGTTTTCCATCCATTGACGCAGGAGCAGATTCGCGCCATCGCGCAAATCCAGCTGCAGTCGCTGACCGCGCGACTGAAAGAGAAGGATATCGGTTTTTCGATCAGCGATGCGGCAATGGATACCCTGGGTGAACTCGGATTCGATCCGGTATACGGTGCGCGGCCGCTGAAACGTGAAATTCAGCAGGCGATCGAGAATCCGTTGGCGACGTCGATTCTGGCGGGTGAATTCCAAGCCGGCGACCTGATTTCGGTCGATATCGGCGACGATCGGCGCTTCCGTTTTAGCAAACAACGCCTGCACTGAGGACTGTTAATTATAAAATAGGGTCCGGCTGGTCTTTTTCGGCCGATTTGTGGCTATAATCCTGTCATATAAGTAGTTTTCGCGCAGGCTAATGTCGAAATGATAATAATATGGCAGTGTTAGGCTCTATTCTTTTCAAAAGAACACTGAAGCAGTTTCTCGATTGTGACGATCTGGAGAGCGCCAGGGGCGTGGCTCTGATCGAGAAACTGCGCCAGTCGTCCAAGGATTCTCTGGAGCATTTAATCCAGGTAATCCCGGCGACTTCTGGCATACACCAGGCGCTGTTAACCGAGATTTGCCTGGAAAATGTCGAAGGGGGCAGCGAGGAGTTGTTCCTTAAAAGCCTCGATAACGACGCCACCGATATTCGTGTCGCCGCGGCTTCGATTCTGGCGAAGACGGATCACGTCAATCCCAGCAAACTGTTCAAGAAATTACACGAATCCGACGTTTCCAAAACCGAGATTATCGATATCCTCGCGTTTCAGCGAGCCAAGCTGAAACCCGAACAGATCATAACCAACGCGCTCAAGCTCGATAAAACCCACGCCGAGCAGCTGCTCAAGCTGGCCGAGGATTCGCAGGTGCCGCTCAATCTCGAAGTGCTGCGCATCGAACCGAGAGAGATCGGCAGCCCCTCGATCAAGATCATGCTGTTACGGTATTTTTCCAGGGTAGACCAGGCTGCGGTAGCGTCGGTAATCGCGAAGTTTCTGAATGACGAAAACAGGACGGTTGTCATCGAGGCCCTGAAAGCGCTGAAAAACCTGCAGATAAAATTCGACGCCTCGGTGCTGTTGCCATTTGTCGAATCCATGTCCGAAATTGAGCGCGAAATGGCGATCCAAATCTTGCAGGCGCAGGCGGATACGGAGCTGGTGCCGAGACTGGCGCCCTGGACCTGCGGCAAGTCGGATGAAATTCGCGAAATTTTCATCAAGCTGTTGGTTAAACATGTCACCCCGGAAGGTTTCGAAACCTTCCTGCGGCTGCTCGACCAGCAGGAATGGTGGGGCAAGGAACAGGCGTTGAAGTGCCTGAAAAGGTTCGGCAACGACAAGCTTTACGCGGCGGCCGAAGGCCTGACCAGTCATGACAACGAATTCATTCGGGAACAGGCGCAGAAGTTTGCGGCGCAAAGCAGCGATCCGTCCGACCTCAAGCAGCTCTGGGATAACGCGCTGCACGAAAACTGGCAGGTGCGCGAAGGTGCGATCGAGGTAATCGGCAGGTCGAATAAGCGTGAATCGATTGGTATTCTCAAAAAGGTCGTGGAGAAATATGCGGAATCGGCGCCCGCGGTGTTGAAAGCCGTCGGTGAAC
>JAOTUD010000679.1 GCA_029864065.1 Gammaproteobacteria bacterium
TGCTTGAATCGGACGCGCCCGATCAGCCCGGTGCCGACCATCGTGGCGCACACAACGAGCCGGCCTTTATCGTCGAGCACCTGCAAACCATGGCCGAATTGCGCCAGTGCGAAGTCGAGGACCTCGCCGCCAGCCTCAATCGCAACGCCAGATCCCTGTTCGGTATTTAGTCCTGGTTTTGCGATTATCCCATCCCGGCACCAGCTAAAGATCGTCATCAGGTATTGCCTCATCCATTTCAAATTTAGCCCTTCTCGCGAAGCCGCAGGCCGCCCAGTCAGTCACGAGCAAAGCTTTCGGTTGCCGCTCGGGAGCTGTTTTGCGAGCCTGCTATCGAAATGGTGTTTGGACTACGGGCTGACCCAGCCGCCGCAGACGTCGAGGATAGCGCCGGTGGCGTAGGAGGATTTGTCGGATAGCAGGAACATGGCGCCATTGGCGATTTCGGCGACCTCGGCCGGTCGCCCCAGCGGCACCTGCGGCAATACCCACTCGAGCCATTCGGGATGCTGTTGGGCGTAATCTGCGCTGATCTCGGTCATGGTCACGCCCGGCCGCAAGCAGTTGACGCGTATCCCCTGGTCGGCCTGCTCCTTCGCCAGGCCGATGGTAAAGGTGTCCAGTGCGGCCTTCGACGCAGCGTAGTCGACATAGGTGAAGGGTCCGCCGTGTTTCGACGCCGCCGAGGAGACGTTCACGATCGCGCCGCCGTTACCGCCGTGGCGTTTGGCCATGCGCTTGATCGCATGTTTGGCGCAGATGAAGGCGCCAAGGATGTTGATGTCGAACAGGTTTCTGGAGATAGCGACATCCATTTCATCGACACGGGTGCCGCCACCGTTGACGCCGGCATTGTTAACCAGCCCGGTCAGGGGTCCGAGCTCCAGGTCGATGCGTTCGAACAGGGCGATTACCTCATCTTCGTTGGCGACGTTTGCCTGCAGCGCGATCGCAATGCCGCCCTGCTGGCGTATTTCAGCGACGACGCGATCGGCCGGTTCCTCCGATGTTGCATAGTTGATGCAAACCTTCCAGCCATCGGCGGCCGCCTGGCGGCAGATTTCGGCGCCGATTCCCCGGCTGCTGCCGGTGACAAGCAATACCTTCATAACAACCTCAGTCGGGTTCGAATCAACCGTAAGCGCCCTGCAGTAATGGATTGGCGTCGCGCGGGATCCCCAGCCGGTCGGCGAAGATGCGCAGGCTGGAGTGAAAGTCACCGCGTTCGATCTGGACCCATTGTAACCAGCGTTGGCCGTCTATCGTCAAGTCGCTGCGTCCGTGCAGTATGCGGTGATTGTCGAAAATGGCGATGTCGCCGGGCTGCAGGGTCAACTTGAGCATCAGGCTCTCGTTTTCGGCGAGCTCGAGCAGGTAGCGCAAACCGCGGTAATAGGTCTCGATCTGCTGCGGCGGGATCGATAGCGGCGCGGCAACGCGGTCGTTCAGCCGAATGCCGCGCAGGTTACCGAATTCATCGACGTTTAATATCGGAAACTCGGCGATTAGATCGACGTCATCGGCAAAGTGACGTCGGTAGGCTTGCGCATAAGTACACAGTGCGGCGAACCCGTCCGCATCGTGCTGGCGTAGCGACTCGGCAATTTCGAAACCGTCCATGAATAGCGACGAACCAGCGCCACTCTGATCGTTGGCGATGCAGTGAAACAGTAACAGGCCCGGCGGCGATGCGCGGTACGGCTCGTCGGTATGCGGTTTGAGCGCCTTGACGTCGTTGGCGATGCTGCGTTTGCCGGGATCGAAAACCAGGTCCTGCACCCGACCGAAGTTAGACTCCTGCGGCAAGCCGAAGCGCAGCGTGCAGGCCTCGGCGATGCCGGGCTCGGCGGGCGCGTTACGAATAAAACACAGCCCGAAGTCGCGCAGCTGTTGCAATACCTCGAACAAACCGGCGTCATCGCCGAGCTCTGCGTAGTCGAATAGCGGCGGATTGTCGCGCAACGCCTGATCCCATAGCGTCGGTTTGAAGGCTCGTAACCGACGCAGGTCATCGTCGTAGGCATGCGCGCGCAACCAGGCGGCCGGGAAAGAAGAGCGGTGTTCATCCTGCCAACGGATCAGCAATTCCGCCGCGTTGCTATCGATTGTTTTTGCTGCGCAGTCGAACTCGATCTCGGTCAGACGCAGATTGCGGTAGCCGATCGT
>JAOTUD010000681.1 GCA_029864065.1 Gammaproteobacteria bacterium
TGACGTCATGCGCGATGCGCTCGAATGCACCCACATGGGCTGGGGCACCTCGACCATCATCGGGGTGGCCGGCGCCGGGCAGGAGATCAGGACGCGGCCGTTCAACCTGGTGGTCGGGCGGCGCTGGATCGGAACCGCGTTCGGCGGCGTCAAGGGGCGTAGCGAGCTGCCCGGCATGGTCGACCAGTACATGGATGGGACCATCGAACTCGACAAGCTGGTCACCCATACCATGCCGCTGGAAGAGATCAATACCGCCTTCGACCTGATGCATGAAGGCAAAAGCATCAAGTCGGTGGTGCTGTTCTAGGCCGTTACGATGAAAGAAATCGAAAGCATCAAGGAGAGCGGTGGTTACCTGAACCGCTACACCCACGAGTCGAGCAGCTGTCGGTGCGAAATGACTTTCTCGGTGTACCTGCCGCCCAAATCCAGGGATGAAAAGGTGCCGGCGCTGTACTGGCTATCGGGCCTGACCTGCAGCGACGACAACGCGCGCACCAAGGGCGGCTTTCAGCGCTTCGCCGCCAAGCACGGCATCGCGATCGTGTTCCCGGACACCAGCCCGCGCGGCGCCGACGTCGCCGACGAGCCCGATCGCTACGACCTGGGCCAGGCCGCCGGTTTTTACGTCAACGCGACGCAGGATCCGTGGCAAGCGCATTTCCGGATGTTCGACTACGTGACCCGCGAATTACCGGCCCTGGTCGAGGCCAACCTGCCGCTGATTCCCGGTGTCAAGTCGGTCACCGGGCATTCGATGGGCGGGCATGGCGCGCTGATCTGCGCGCTCAAACTGCCCGACGCCTACCGCTCGGTTTCGGCCTTCGCGCCGATCGCGAACCCGGTCAACTGCCCGTGGGGACAGGGATGTTTCGGTGCCTACCTCGGCGACGATACCTCGACCTGGGAAGCCTACGACGCCACCTGCCTGGTGCAAAGCGGCGCGCGCGTCGGCGAGATCCTGATCGACCAGGGTGATGCCGACGAGTTCCTGCACGAAGGCCAGCTGCTGCCGGATAATTTCCAGGCCGCCTGCGATGCGGTGGGGCAACCGGTGAACATCCGTTTGCAGCCGGGCTACGACCACAGTTATCATTTCATCGCGACCTTTATCGAAGACCACTTCGAACACCACGCCAAACACCTGAAATAAGTATCGATCCAGCCCTCGTTTCTCGCGGAGGCGCGGGGGACGCAGGGCGCGCGAGGGGTGTATAGGATTTATCTCGCATCTGGTATCAACAATAATCTCAACTTTGCGTACTCCGCGGTCTCTGCGCCTCTGCGAGAAAAACATGGGCAGAGTCGTCTTGACAGGGGTAATGCTCGAACGGGTCAGCTGCCGCGGCGCGTGATCGCGATGCCGAGCAGGATCAATCCTAGCGAAACCAGCGTCTGCAGCCTGATCGCATCGGCGAAATACAGCCCGCTCCAGATGACGCCGAACAGCGGCACCAGGTAGCCGACCTGCGACATGAAGACGGCGCCGTTGGCGCGAATGATGAAAAAGCGCAGCGTGAATGCCAGCGCGGTGGCGACCACCCCCAGGTAGATCAGCGCGAATATCGATGAGCTGTCGACATTATCCGGTAATGGATCTTCGAGCATAAAGGCCAGCGGAATCATGTACAGGCACGCACTCGCCATGGTAGCGGCCGAAGTGGAAATCATCGGTAAATGCGTCAGGCGTCGCGATATCACCGACGAGGTTGCGTAGCTGCAGCCTGCCGCCATGACGGCGAGCTGTCCGCCCAGGTTACCCGTACCCGATTCCAAAAGGTCCCAGATCACCAGCACCATCACGCCGACGAAGCCGATCGCGACGCCGATCACCCGCGACGCATTGATGCGCTCATCGTCGCTGGTGAAGTGCGAAATCACCAGCGAAACGAAGGTGCCCATTGCTACCAGGATCGCGGACTCGGCGCTGCTGACGGATTGCTGGCCCCAGCTGATCAGGAAGAACGGAACCGCGCTGTTCAGGAATCCGACGACAAAAATATAGCGCCAGTTTCGGGCTCCGCTCGGCAAACGCTGGCCGATGATAACCGCGATGACGATCATCACGGCCGCGCCGAGCGTAACCCGCCAGGTGGCGATGCTGACCGGATCGAAATCGTTGAGCGCGATCGAGATAAAAAGGAAAGCGCCGCCCCAGAT
>JAOTUD010000680.1 GCA_029864065.1 Gammaproteobacteria bacterium
CGCGCGAGGCCATAGGCGCCGTCGAAATCGTTGATGCATAGCGATCCGTACCCGAGCGCATCGGCGCGGGCAATCAGATCCCCGGGATGTGACGCGCCTTGCAGAAAGCTGAAGTTGGTCTTGCAGAGCCATTCGTTGAATTGATCGAACATCGCGCTTCCATGCTTAACCCGCATACCTCACCGTTTTACGTCGCGAGGGCGTCGAAAAGTGCACTGTGACGAGCTGCACGCAGCAGAGGCCCGCGAAGGCGTAGTCGATACTACGTTGAGCGGGCCGTCGGGAGTACAGCTCGTCACAGTGCGCTTGGCGGCGTCCGCAGCAGGAAATCGGTGAGATATGCGGGTTAACAGTATTCACCCTGCTTGAACCAGTTACCGTTCGAATCCCGATATGCCCAGCTGGACCTGCCGCGCTGATCGCACAGAACGTAGTAATCGCGAATCGACTGCAGCACATCGCCGCTGATCCACCATTGATTCGAAGTGCGTTCCAGGAAAATCCTGGCCGCGCCGTCGGGCGGCTCGATGGGCATCGGCTCGGCGTAAAAAAACAGCGGCTTGTTGATAGCGCTCGATGACCAGGGATAATGATCGAACAACTGCGTCGCGGCGTCGCCGACCGGGACCGCCTGAAACGATTGCTCTGGGTAAAAACCCGGATCCGCCTGGTAGCACTCGAGGGCCACCGGCAGCTTGTTCTGCAGCGACATGATTTGCCGATAATCGACCTGGTCATTGTGGGAGGCAAATAAATCCCATAATTGCGGGGCCAGCAGGATGCGCTCACAGACCTCGATACGCCACGATACAAACGGCATGCTCTCGGGCAGGTCCAGGTCGGATTCACGCACGCGAAATTTACGCATCAGGTCATCGTAGATATAACGCGCCTGGTAGAGCGCGGTATCGAATGCCGGCAGGTCTCGATGCAGTGAATAAGGATGCCTGAAGGACAGCTCGACCGCGATTTTCTGGTAGTTGAAAAGCGTGATCTCCCAGACCATGCGGTTGACGTGTTCGCAATCGTCACGATGAAACTGCTCGCACAGCCGGGTCAAATCCTCGCGCAACAAAACCTCGATGTAACACCACTGGTTGACCGGGTACTCGAGATCGCGTGTTACACCCGGCGCAGGTTGCGGCTCGTGTTTAATCCATGGAAAGGATTGCAGCGCGGTTGCATCGGTAAAACTCCATTGCCAGATTTGCCCGAGCCATTTACCGAAACGACGGGTCAAGGCATTGGCATCGGCCGCTTTCATCGCGGATGGCGTCGCCACCCCGATACGTTCGATAAAACGCTGCAGCTGCGCCCTGCGCGCGAGAAAGTTATCCGGCCTGAAACCCTGCGCGTTGATGCGGCTCAAATGACCGGCGAGGATATCCTGCCCGGCAAACCAGCAATCCCAGTCCAGGGTTTTGAAAATATTACGGTTGAGCCGGCTCTCGAGCAGGTAGAGTCCGCGCGCACCGTGCCGATGCTGATACTCCAGGTACCACAGGCACTGCCAGGGATGATTGCCGAACACGGCGAGATAATCGTCCCCGAAATGATATCCGAGCAGCTGATCGAACAAATCATTCAGTTTACAGCGCAGTTTTTTTTTCTGGTTGAGCCAGAACTGCCTGCAATCCTCGAGCCGCGCCAGCACCACCCGGTCGCTCCAGCGCATCGCGGTCGGCGACAGCATGCAGGGGTCGGCTTGTATGCGGCTGTAAATCGCGGCATACGCCGGGAATTCATCCCGGCCGCGCAGTTCCGCGAGATCGATAACCTTAGTTGTAGCGCTCATGATCTTCTGCAACTTCGCGGTAGGGCAGGGAAACCTGCCCGGTTGTAGGACCCTTGATGACGCGCAGCGAAAACGAGCGTTTCCCGCTCTGCCAGGTGTTGATGCGCAGGCTCGCGTGCGGGTTACCGCGCTTTTGCGACAGGAAGTAATGGCGGATCAGGAACACGATCTGCTGCTGTTTGCGCGCCTGTTGCGCGACGAAGGCCATGTCGCCATCGCTGAAGCGGCGCGGCGAATCGATGATGATGCGTTTGAAGGTATCCTCGAGAAACAGCGGGCGCAGCTCGCTGACCGGGTTTTCCGAACACAGGAAAAACAGCCGCTGCAGGTCCACCCCATGGCTGATCCAGCTCGAAGCGAACACCCCG
>JAOTUD010000682.1 GCA_029864065.1 Gammaproteobacteria bacterium
CATGCCGCCGAGGTCGCCGCCGATCATATGGCCCGATATGCCGTTGGAGTGCACCGCGGGAACCGTGGTGATGGTGACGCCGCCGACCTTGCGCGAGGCGCCGAAACGGACCAGCTGCGACTTTTTCGGATCGCCGCCCAGAGCCTTGAGCTTGGTGGCGAAGAATTTCGGCATCTCGCTGCCGGTGACGATCAGCGCGCCCTTGGCGTGCGCGATGCTGGCCGCGTTGGTGTTCGGCAGTATGTCGACCGGGAAACTGGTGCCTGAGCAGTCGCCGTTACCGGGCGCCGCGATATGCTTGTCACCGACGTGGTCGCCGTGCATGTGGCTGACCAGCACCGCGTCGATTTTACCGAGGCGCGGGTCGTTGGGGCCGGCGACGGTGCGGCCCGGATCGTACAACAGGCGGGTGCCGTCGGGATCTTCCAGGATCAGGGCGCGGTCGAGCTGGCAGAATTCGCCTTCCATGCTGCCGAGCGGTGTAATTTTAACGTCCGCGGCCCAGGCGGATTGCGCTGACAGGCTTAGTGCCGCCAATGCCACGGTGAAATAGGGTATGCGTTTGTGCAGTTTCATACGGATGTCCTCATGTGTCGTTGGTATTTTTTCAGTCCTTTACGCTGCGATTATGAATTCCGATCATCAGCAACAGCACCTGGTTGAACATTATTCGTGCCGGTTGACGATTGTGCCGGCACGTTGAATATTAGCTGATCAGGTCCAGGATTTCATCCCGCCGGCGCTCCATCAATGCCTGGTCGCCGCGGGACTCGACGTTCATGCGCAGCAGCGGCTCGGTATTGGACGCGCGCAGGTTGAAGCGCCAGTCGCCGAAATCCATGCCGAGGCCGTCGATGCGGTCGATCTGATGAGGCAGGTCGGCAAAATGGACCTGGACTTTTTCGAGAACGGCCCGTGGATCCTTCACCTCGACGTTGATTTCTCCGCTGACCGGGTAACGCTCGATACGCTCGTCGACCAGTTCGGCGAGCGTTTTGTTCTGCGTCGAAATCATTTCGGCGAGCAGCAGCCACGGTATCATGCCGCTGTCGCAGTAACCGAAGTCGCGGAAATAATGGTGCGCGCTCATTTCACCGCCGTAAATACCGTTGACCGCGCGCATGGTTTCCTTGATAAACGCGTGACCGGCCTTGCTCTGCACGGCTTCGCCCCCGTTTTGCGCAACCAGTTCGATGGTATTCCAGGTCAGCCGCGGATCGTGCACGATGCGTTCGCCCGGGTTCTGTTGCAGCAACTGGGCGCCGAGCAGGCCGACGATATAGTATCCCTCGATAAAGCGGCCGTTGTGATCGAACAGGAAGCAGCGATCGAAATCGCCGTCCCAGGCGACGCCGAGATCGGCATGATGCTGCCTGATCGCGTCGATGGTCGCGCCGCGGCCCTCGGGCAGCAGCGGGTTGGGAATGCCGTTCGGAAAGGTTCCGTCCGGCTGATGCTGGATCTTGACGAATTCGAAAGGCAGGCGCTGTTCCAGCAGGTCGATGACCGGGCCCGCCATGCCGTTACCGGGGTTGGAAATTATTTTCAGTGGTTTGAGCCGGTCGAGGTGGCCGAGATACCCGAGCAGGTGCTCGATGTAATCGCGATTCAGGTCGGTCGGGATCATGATTCCGCGGCGTTTCGGGTCGCGGAAAGCATTCTTCTCGGCGATGCGCCGGATATCGTCCAGCCCGCTGTCGCCGCTCAGCGGTTTGGCGCATTCGCGCACGAACTTGAGGCCGTTGTAATCGACCGGGTTGTGGCTCGCGGTAATCATGATGCCGCCGTCGAGCTCGAGGTGAAACGCCGCGAAGTATACCTGCTCGGTGCCGCACAGCCCCAGGTCGAGCACGTCGACCCCGCTATCCCTCAGGCCGTCGGTCAGAGCAGCAAACAGCTCCTCGCTGCTCTGCCGCACGTCGCGGCCCACCGCGACCCGGCGCGGCCTGACGAACTCGGCGTAGGCGCGTCCGACGCGATAGGCGATCCCCGCGTTCAGTTCATCCGGCACCTTGCCGCGCGCATCGTACGCCTTGAAGCAGGTAATGCGGTCGTTCACGCGGACTCCTTGCGTGTCTCGGGCAGGTCCAGTATCGATCTCAGGTAATGCCCGGTGTAGGAGCGATCGACCAGCGCAACCACCTCGGGCGGACCGCTGGC
>JAOTUD010000684.1 GCA_029864065.1 Gammaproteobacteria bacterium
GCAGAACTCTTCACCGCCGTAACGACCGACGAGATCATCCTTGCGTGTGCTCATCTTGAGGATCTCGGCGAGCATCTTTATCACCTCGTCGCCGGTGGCATGACCGAAGTTATCGTTGACCGACTTGAAGTGATCGAGGTCGACCATGATGCAACACAACTCGGTGCCGTCTTCGCGCGAGGCCCTGAACAGCATCTCGAACTGCTCCGAAAACGAGCGTCGATTCAGGCACCCGGTCAGCGAATCGCGGGTCGCGAGGTAGGAAAGCTCCTTGTTCTGCTCCTGCACCACGGCCTGGGTTTTCTCGAGGCGCTCGACCATGGTCTGCAGCTGCACGTTCTGTTCCTCGATCGCGGTGATGTCGTCGAGCGTAATCAGCACTCCCTGGGGCTTGCCCTCCGGGCTCAGGATAGGCGAGGCGTTGATCGCGAACTTGAAGACGCCACCCTCGTCCGACTTCAGCTTGAACTGCGCACCAATGGTATTCTTGCCGGTTTTGAGCACCTCGAGCCAGGGCAGCTCGGTACCCGATTTCTCCTTCGAAACACGCTCCCACTTGAGTTCCGAAGCCTTCGCACCGAGCACCGTAATCGGATCGCGGCCAATCTTTTCACAGAACGCCTTGTTGGCAAGCAGTATTTGCTCGTCCTCGTCGATGATGATGACGCCTTCCGAGAGGGTGTCGAACGCCGCGTTGACGCGGTCCGGGATAACCGCGCTCGGATCGAGCTGGCGCAGGGTCCTGAGCATGAACACGAGGTAGACGAAAAACCCGATCAACAGCGTGAAGACCAGCAGCCTGAAGACCCCCTTCTGCGTAAAACCGATGAACGAATCGCTGTTAAGCGCCTGGAAGCGCAGTTCCACGTTACCCCACAGCCTGTCGCGCTGCATCAGCGGCACCAGCACGTGCGACGAGGTCGACTTGCCGCTGTCGTATCCCTGCCACAGCTGCGCGTGGTTCGGGGTCTGGAAAACGGCCTCCCCGGTGGCACGCCGAATACCGGTCGACAGGATCGCCGGATTGCGCCGTGCGACAATGCTGACCAGGCCCTCTATTTTCCTGATATCGCTGTTCGGATCCATGACCGAAAACTGGATCGCGAGCGCCTCGGCGATTTGCTTGCGGGTCTGCAATTCCATCCTGTCTTCATCCGGGGTGAATCCGAGCATGTCCGCGCTCAGCAGGATACAGGCGGTCAACAGCGCGAGCGCAAAGCTGATACGCATCGCCGGAAACAGCAGCCCCAGGGATTTGCGCAATCTATTCATCTGCGTATCCGCGGTCCTGCTGCCCACCCTGTTTCGCGGAAAACATGTTGTCTACGCGCCTCGCGTGCTGGCGGGTCTGGCTTTCGGTGCTATCGTCATCCTCATCGGGCTCCACATCTTCTTCGTCCTGCCTGGTTTTCAATATCGGCAGCGGATCGAAACGGTTTAGCAGCGGCACCGCACTCATCAGGCTCGCCAGCAGCGACCCGCCGCGCAGCACCCAGCTGACGATGCCCGCGGTCAGGCTGACGGTCGAGCCGACAATGATCTCCACGTCGACATTGTCGGCAGATCGTCTATCCGCCTCGCCATCCATGCCCTGGTGCATGCGCTCGATGCGCTCCAGCAGTTGCAGCTCGTACTGCTCGTTCAGCGCCTCGTCATCGCTGACCTGCAGCGTTATCTTATCGAGGCTCAGGTTCTTGTCCTGAATCACCTGCAGTTGCGGTTGTTCCGGCCGCGGCGTTGCTGGGTCGACTTTTGCGAGCTGTAGCTCCTGTTCCTCGTCCGCGAAAACGTCTGGCACCTCACCTGCCGCGGCCACCGGGGGCGGTCCGCTATCGTCAGGGAGCGGGGTTATTTCCCGCAGAATCGGATCCTCGCCATCCCCGCGGGTATCCGGATCTTTCTCCTGCTCCGGCGGCGGTTCGTCGTCGGGCGGCGGCTCGTCGACGGGGGGCGGTTCCACCGGGGGTGGCGCCGCTTCCGGGGCGCCGTTAATCGTGATGACGATGTCGTGGGTGCTGCCGTCTGCCGTGGTCACGGTCAGGGTTTCGACGATCGTCTCGCCCGGCTGCAATGCCTGGATCTCGGGATTACCGTTGTCGGCGCTATAGCTCCAGTTACCAGCCGCATCGATCGTCAGCGCGCCCGCGGCGC
>JAOTUD010000683.1 GCA_029864065.1 Gammaproteobacteria bacterium
GTGGAGCGTGGCGTCGCCCACAGGACCGGTGTCGGGTGCATCCGGGGCGCGCTACTGCAGCGACGACAGCAGCTGGCCGTGGTTGCCGACCGGGGCGGTGCCGAGGCTCTTGTAGATGCGCCAGTAGAGCGCGGTATCCGAGGATACGATCGATTTGCCGACGGCGGCCTCGAGTTTGCGGTCGAGCGACACGATTCTTTGCGGCAGACCGTCGGCGCGGCGGAAATTGGGCATGCCGTTGACGACGATGGCGTCGACGTCGGACGACAGTTCAAGCTCGGTTGCGCGCGGGAACAGGCTGCGGGAATAAAAAAAGCCAGACTCGCAAGCCTGGCCTTTAAAAAACTGTATCGCCGGGTAGGCCGGCGCACAATTAAATGGGAACGATTTCTTCAGCCTGCGGGCCTTTCTGGCCCTGGGTGATTTTGAATTCGACCTGCTGTCCTTCGGTCAGGGTTTTGAAACCGGAGCCCTGGATCGCGCTGAAATGCGCGAATACATCGGGACCGGATTCCTGCTCGATAAAACCAAATCCCTTGGCTTCGTTAAACCATTTTACTTTACCGGTAGTCTTGTCAGACATAATGTGTACCTTTCTAAATAAAAACAAAAAACCTGTAACGGTGATGACGCCAGAAGTAAGGCTATAACTTATTGACTACAGAACGAGAGACTACAGAAACACTTCGAGGTGAGGGCATAAACTTTAGACTTAGATTCAAGCTGTCAGAAACTTTATAGGGAATTCGGTCAATGTCAACAAGTATATTATGACAAAATGGTTACCGCGGCCGTCATTTGCCGTAGTCGCGTTCCACCAGCGCGACGCGGGTTTTGTAGCTCGAGTACCACTTTTCCCTGCCGATCCGCTGCGCTTCGCGATGCTCGGCATGCGCCTTCCAGCGATGGATCGATTTGAGATCGCGCCAGTAGGAAACCGTGATGCCGACTTCCTCGCGCGCCGATTCGACACCGAGAAACCCGGGTTGCCCGGCGGCGAGTTTCATCATGCGTTCCGCCATCTCGGCATAGCCGGCGGTATCGGCACTCTGCAACGATGAAAATATCACCGCGTAGTAGGGTGGCTCAGGCGTCTCGGCGATCAGGCTCATGGTGGCTCCTTTATACTAACAATCCAACTGCACGGCGAGGTCGACGATGCTGGTGGCATGCAGCGTATTGGCGTCCCAGGGCGCGACCTTCTTGGCCTGCCTGCGCCCGTATTCCCAGGGGCGTTCGATATAGGCGGTTTGGAGCCCGCAGTTGCGCGCGGCCTCGAGATCGCCATGGTGCGCGGCCGCGAGCATGACCTCGTTGGGCGCGGCGGCGAAGGTGCGCGCGACGCCACGGTAAGTGTCGGGATGCGGCTTGTACTTGTTGAAATTCTCGGCGCTGAGGATGCAGTCCCAGGGCAGGCCGGCATGTTTGGCCATATCGGTGAGCAGGCCGATATTGCCGTTCGACAACGAGCAGACGATGTAACGCGATTTCAGTCGCGTCAGCCCCTCGACCGAATCCGGCCACGGATCGAGGCGATGCCATACCCGGTTCAAGTGCCGGCGCTGCGTCTCGGGCATGTCGTCCAGTTTGAAATCCTGCAAAACCCTGTCGAGTATGCGCCGGTGCAGGTCGTCCAGGATCACCCATTCACCCTTGTCCATGACTTTCGCCATCGCCGGCTGGTAGCCAGCGCGCCAGGCGAGCGCAAACTCGTCCGGATCCACGTCGAGCTTCATTTCCGCGACCTCGCGCGCCACCGATCCGTGCCAGTCGACCACCGTGCCGAACACGTCGAAGGCGATTACCCTGATGCTATCTGCAAGTTCGGTCATGGCTATGGTTCCATTTTCTTTCTTCGATAAATTCGATCTCGGCAATAACCAGCGCCTTCGGTGGTATCCTGCCGGGAATGCCGTTATCGCCGTAGGCGAGGTGCGGCGATATTTTCAGTTTCCGTTTGCCGCCGATGCGCATGCCTTCGATGCCCTGGAACAGGCCGGCGAACAGGTTTTCCCGGTCGATGCGCAAATCGGTTACGACGGTTTCGCCCTCGTCTTCGAGGCGGGCGCGATCGATCAATCCCCAGGGCCGTTCCCAGCGAATCGGTTCACCCCGGTGCAGCCACATTTTGAGGCGCACCTGGTAGACATG
>JAOTUD010000081.1 GCA_029864065.1 Gammaproteobacteria bacterium
CTGGAGCGAATTCGGCAAAACAGCTACCTTCTGGTGGCGTGACGATGATGCCGTCGAGGAAACACCGCAATTACATGCGCTCGATGTACTCAGTCGAGAAACGAAAATCCCGGTCTCGTTAGCAGTAATTCCGGCGCATTTGCAAAACTCTCTACCGCGGTTTTTACAGGCGCGGGATCACTTCATCGTAATGCAGCACGGTTACTCGCATAGCAGTCACGCAGCCGCAGGAATGAAAAAAATCGAACTCGGTGGAGAGCGCTCTACAGACGAGATTCTATCCGAACTAAGCACAGGCCGTCTGCAGCTCAACGCGGCATTTGGAGAACAGTTTTTAGCTGTCCTGGTTCCGCCCTGGAATCGTATCGAGATTCGAACTTATCCAGGTCTGGTAAATGCTGGGTTTTCAGGCTTATCGTCGATGTGGACGCGAAAATCAGCCTGCCCGATGAAAGGCATATTACAGGTTAACACTCACCTGGATCCCATCAATTGGCGTAGCAATCGTCGATTTGTCGGCGTGACCAGTGCAATCGAGCAAATTCACCGACACTTATCGCTGCGTCGTCTGGAGGGTGAGGATATTACGGAACCCACCGGGATTCTGACGCATCACTTGTGCCAGGATGACGAAACCTGGGACTTTTGTCGAACACTGCTTGAAACACTGAATCGGCACCAGGCAGTGAAATGGCTTGACGCCAAGGAAATATGGGCAGCCGATACGATAGCTATGGGATAAGGCAGCTTTCGCATTTCAGACACGACAAATTTTGAATCCATCGAGCCTGGCGCCGTAAGCCCGGTATCCGCTTGACGGGTTCAATTATTCCTTGTCTAAACTCGCCTGATTCGCGGCGCGGCGGTAGTCGCTGTGGTAAACAAACGCCGGCTGTTTAAAGTCGTGCACCGTATATATCCCCAGTTTGAAATACGGCCCGTAAATATCATCATAGTAACCGATTGCACCTCGATGCTCCGCCACCAGTTTACCGTTCATCCACATTCGCACCAAACCACTGTCGTCAGGTGACCACTTGACGCCAAAGACAAATTCTATCCATTCGTCGGCCGGGAAATCGCCCGACTCGTATAAAATTTTACCATCGCCGTTGTCGCCCTGCGCGGCGAATATCTCGTCGTTCCACAAGTCGGCACGCAAGACACCACCCTTCATCCGTAGCGCCAACGGCGGTCGCGCCGCAGGGGCGCCATTCGCTTTTTTATCGTGCCACTGCGCGAGCACTATCGACAGGTCCTGATCCTCCAGCAATTGCCGGGGGATGAGGGTTCTAAAACGGTACCAGACCTCTTCGTTTGGCGAGGCCACGTAGGGATCACGCAGTTCTGCCCGATAACCATCGGAAATTTTTTCGTCGGTCGGACGAATCTCGAAGCGTGCCGCGTACACACCCTTGACATCGTCTTCGAACGTCAACCCGTGGGACGTGCCGATGCGCTTCTTGCTCCAGTTTTTAACGTTACCCTGCAATAGATTTCCGGGGTTCATTAAATCACCGTTTTTCAGGCCAGTGAATTCAGCGGCGAGGCCAGCGCCGACAACAAGTGGTGCGATAAGAAAAACGCACACCTGGATTATCAGTTTCATATCGGTTTTCCTCACCAAATTAGCGGATATGCCTTGCTCGCATGGATTTTGACAGCATCGAAAGTAAATACAAGGTTACAATCTATTGGTTAATACCGGGATTGGTCCGTAACGGCCCGACAAGTTCATGCTTTTCACACTAATTTAGAATCCGGGTCACGGCGGTTTGCCGGGTCCTAAAATTCACTTTATCGGATACGGCATTAGGTCAGGTACGCTATTGATGAACAAATGCACATTGGTCGCTGTGCGATAACTGAACAAGGACAAAATCCAATAACTGGCACGGTAGCAACCTGCCGCAAGCCCTTTAACACCGGTTTCGGTTGGGCCATGTCCTCAACTTGCGTACAATTAGCGGCGCAATGCCGGTCGCCGGGATATCGCAGGCAGTTATTTCTTATGAACCAGTCAGGCACCAAGTTGAAAACGCATACCCCGATGATGCAACAGTATCTGCGACTCAAGGCGGATTATCCTGAAATGCTACTGTTTTACCGCATGGGTGATTTCTACGAACTGTTCTACGAGGACGCGCGCAAGGCGGCGCGCCTGCTCGACATCACCCTGACTAAACGCGGTCAATCGGGCGGCGAGCCGATCGCGATGTGCGGCGTGCCTTACCATGCCGTGGAAAGTTATCTCGGCAAGCTTGTCAGGATCGGCGAATCGGTCGCAATCTGCGAGCAAATCGGCGACCCTGCGACCAGCAAGGGCCCGGTGGAACGCAAGGTCGTGCGCGTGGTCACCCCCGGCACGCTGACCGATGAAGCTTTATTGCAGGACCGCCGTGAAAACCTGCTGTGCTGTATATATCACCAGCCGGCGGGCTGGGGACTGGCCGCACTCGAAATTAGCTCGGGCCGGTTTTCGCTCGGCCAGCTCGACAGCGATGAATTGCTGCGTAGCGAAATCGCGCGACTGAATCCGGCCGAGATCATCTACTGCGAGGACCAGGCGCTGCCGCTGGATCCGGCGCAAGCGGAGCGGGCGCATGCCATGCCGCCATGGTATTTCGATGTCGATTCCGCGACCCGGCTGCTCTGCGAGCAGTACCACGCGCGCGATCTGCAGGGCTTCGGCATCGCCGATTCGAAGCTCGCGATCAGCGCCGCGGGCTGCCTGCTGCACTATGTCAACGACACGCTGAAAACGACCGTCACCCACCTGCAGCCGCCGCGCCATGAACGGCCGGAAGACCTGCTGCTGATCGATGCGAACAGCCGCCGCAACCTCGAGCTGACGAGATCGTTCAACGACGCATCGACCAAAAACAGCCTGCTCGGCATCATCGATCGCTGTCGCACGGCGATGGGCCATCGCGAACTGACGCGCTGGATACAGAAACCGCTGCGCGACCAGGAGCGCGTGCGCCAGCGCCACCACGCCGTCGCCTGCCTGATCGACAACCACGAGTTCGAAGCTGTCGGTGAATGCCTCGGAGAGTGCGGTGACATCGAGCGCATCGTCGCGCGTATCGCATTGCTGTCGGCGCGCCCGCGCGACCTGTCGACGTTGTCGTCAACCCTGCAACTGTTGCCGGCGATGCAAACCCTGCTCGAGCAGCTCGACAGCCCACTGATCGGGGAGCTGGCGCAGGGCATCGGCATGCATCCGCAAGTGATCGCATTGCTCGACGCCGCGATCATCGACGAACCGCCGATGCTGATCCGCGACGGCGGCGTGATTAGAACGGGCTTCGATCCCGAACTCGACGAACTGCGCGCGCTGAGCGCCAACGCCGATCAATTCCTCGTCGACCTGGAGCAGCAGGAGCAGCACAAGACCGGCATCAATTCGCTCAAGGTAGCCTATAACCGCGTTCACGGGTTTTATATCGAGGTCAGTAAAACGCACAGCCAGGCGATACCCGCCGAGTACCTGCGCCGGCAAACGCTGAAGGCGGTCGAACGTTATATTACGCCGGAGCTCAAGGCCTTCGAAGACAAGGTTCTGAGCGCCCGCGAACGCGCGCTGGCGCGCGAGAAGCACCTCTACGAGGCGCTGCTGCAACAGTTGGGGGCGGAGCTGGCGCGCTTGCAGCAATGCGCATCGGCGTTGGCGCAACTCGACGTGCTGAACTGTTTTGCCAGCGTCGCGAACGAATACGGCTGGAGCGAACCCGAAGTAACGGACGAACGCCTGCTCGAAATCGAGGCCGGCAAGCATCCGGTCGTCGAACTATCTCTGGAACAAGCCTTCGTCGCCAACGATTTGCGCCTCGACGAGCGCACCAGCATGCTGCTGGTTACCGGCCCCAACATGGGCGGCAAGTCGACCTATATGCGCCAGACGGCGCTGATTGTAATCCTCGCCTACATGGGCAGCTACGTGCCGGCGCGCAGGGCGAAAATCGGCCCGGTCGACCAGGTGTTTACGCGTATCGGCGCCAGCGACGATCTGTCCAGCGGTCGTTCGACCTTCATGGTCGAGATGACCGAAGCCGCGAACATTCTGAACAACGCTAGCGCCAACAGCCTGGTGCTGATGGACGAGATCGGGCGCGGCACCAGCACCTTCGACGGACTCGCGCTCGCCTGGGCCTGCGCCGATCACCTGGCGCAAAAATCCGGGGCCTTCACGCTGTTCGCGACACACTATTTCGAACTGACCCAGTTACCCGAGCAATACCCGAACATCGCCAACGTGCATCTCGATGCGATCGAGCACGGCGACGATATTATTTTCATGCACAGCGTAAAACCCGGGCCGGCAAACCAGAGCTACGGGCTGCAGGTGGCGCGCCTGGCCGGAATACCCGCGCAGGCCATTGCACTAGCGCGGCAGAAATTGCTGCTGCTCGAAGCGCAATCGATGCACACCCAGGGCGACCTGTTCGCCGAATTGCCAGTCGTCGCGGAGCCCGCCACGAACGCGCTGCTGGCGGAACTGGACTCGATAGACCCGGACGAACTGAGCCCGAAGCAGGCGCTAGAGCATATATACCGCTTGAAACAGCTTGCCAAACCGTAAAAGTCCATTACGATATCGGCTTGATTTTTATCGGTTCCGATTTAGACTGCGGCAACTTCAGGCCGTGAAGCCCAGGGGTGTGCAATGACATTTGTCGTTCTCGAAAACTGTATCAAATGCAAGTACATGGACTGCGTCGATGTTTGCCCGGTCGACTGCTTCCACGAGGGACCGAATTTTCTGGTCATCGATCCGGAAGAATGCATCGACTGCACCCTGTGCGAGCCCGAGTGTCCCGTCGAGGCCATCGTTTCGGAAGACGACATTCCTCCCGGGCAGGAGCAGTTTCTCGAACTGAACGAGGAGCTATCGCAGTTGTGGCCGGTCATCACCGCGAGCAAGCCGCCTCCCGACGACGCCGACGAGTGGGACGGCGTACCCGACAAGCTTCAATACCTGGAACGGTAAAGCACGTCGATTACTCACCTCGAGACAGGTCCCTCCAGCGTGTCATCGCTGGCGAGGCCAGTTAGCCAGACCGATCCGGTCGACAGTCGTTTTGACTTTGATCACAGCGATCTCTAGAATCATTTTTTTGACAGGATTATTTGATTAATGTCCTTCCCCCCCGCACGAGCTTCCGGGTAGCGAGACATCATGGTCGAATGCAAGTACTACTCTTTCTATGCCCTGGCCAAGATCAACGATCCGGAGTTGCTGTACGAGGCATTTCAGCAGCAGATCGCACCGGGTCATGCCGATGAAATCGAGGTCGAAGTCTTCGAACACAGCGATAAAAAATGGCATCGACTGACCCGCAGCGGCGGGCTCGACCAGAATATTTCCGCAGAAATCCGCGCCGTGCTCGATCAGAGGTTTGGGGCACAAGACCTCGACAGCTGGTACTACGATAGCGATATCGAAGGCTGGTTTTGCAGTTACAGGCCGTTGACCAGCAAGCATTTCGTGCTACTGGTGAAGTCCGGCGACCGGGAAAACCTGATCGAAGAGGATTACCTGCAGTTCCTTTTTCATTTTTATTGCCACCAGTTACAAATGCTGCAAGGCACTTATCGCGACGCCCTCACCGGACTTTACAATCGTCGCGCATTCAACGAGAAAATGCAGCAGCTGCTCGATCGCTCCAGCAACCATGTTCGCCGCGCCAAGAACTTCGAACCGACGGTTTACGTGATGCTCGATATCGACCACTTCAAGGCGATTAACGACAGGCTGGGGCATTTGTTCGGCGACGAGGTGCTGCTGTTGCTGGCGCAGCAGATGACAGAATCGTTTCGCGAAAACGATTTACTGTTTCGATACGGCGGCGAGGAGTTTGCGATGGTGTTGATGGATATCACGCCCGAGCAGGCGCAACAATCGCTGCAGCGATTTCGCGAGAAGATTGCCGGGTACCCGTTTCCCAATATCGACCAGGTCACGGTCAGCATCGGCTTTACGCTATTCGATAAAAACATGGGCATCGATGAGCTTATCCGCCAGGCCGATAACGCGCTCTATTATTGCAAGACCACGACCCGCAACGCCGTGCATAGCTACCAGGAACTCGTCGAACAGGGATTGATCCCGGCGGTCAAGACGCCGAAATCGCCCCGCGTCGAGACCTCCTGACCAACAGCCCCGCCAAAAAGTTCCGGGGAACTTCGGAACTTTATGTGTCCCCGGAACTGGTGGTCAGGCGACGGATTCGTCGAGAAACTTTTTGACGACGGGCGAGAAGTGCTGGTCGTCGATCAGAAACGCGTCATGGCCGTTGACCGAATCGATTTCGACGTAGTCCACCTCGGTGCCGGTAGACCGCATGACGTCGGCAATTTCTCTTTGCTGGCGCGAAGGAAACAGTATGTCGGTAGTGACGCCGACCACCAGCGCTTTGTTGACGTCGAGTTTCGACATGCCTTCGCTGACGGTTCCGCCATGTTCGGCGATATCGAACCAGTCCATCGCGCGGGACAGGTAGAGATAACTGTTGGGATCGAAGCTGGCAACGAATTTTTGCGCATTGTACTCGAGGTAATTCTCGATCTCGAACTCGCGCTCGAATCGTTTGCCGGTTAAATTTTCCGGCGGCAGGCGACTGCGGTCGAACTTTGAATTCCATTCGTCGGCGGCGCGATAAGATACCAGGCCCAGCTTACGCGCCAGCGTCATGCCCGACACAGGCCGGGTATCGTCGGTATAATGCCCGCCATTCCAGGCCGGATCACTGCGGATGATTTCCCGCTGCAACGAACGCAGCGCAATCGTTAACGGCAGCGCGCGGGTTGCCGCGGAAATGGATACCAGGAAATCGATTTTACCGGGATACTGCATCGCGTAAGCGATCGATGACATGCCCCCCATCGACGAGCCCACCGCGGCATGTATTTTTTCGACACCAAGCTCGCGCATCAGATAGTAGCCCGAACTGGCGATATCCTCGACGGTCACGTCCGGAAAATCGGCGCCGTAGCTTTGCCCCGTTTCCGGATTGATAGAAACCGGTCCGGTGCTGCCGTAGCAACCCCCAAGCGAATTGGCGCACACCACGAAAAAGCGATCGGTGTCGATTGCCTTGCCGGGACCGATCATGTATTCCCACCAGCCGGGGGTCTGGTCCTGCGGCGACGAGGCAGCGTGGGCGCTTGGCGAGAGCCCGGTAAAGATCAGTACCGCATTGTCCGCTGCGGCGGACAGCTCGCCCCAGCATTCGTAGGCAAGCGTTACCTCGGGCAACCGCCCGCCACGCCACATCGGCATTCCGCCCTGCGGGAGATTTGCCAGCGTGATGTGACGGGTAGCCGCGGTCGTGAAGCTATAAGCGTTTTCTTCGTCTGCCATCAGTTGGCTCCGTCCCATTAATTCGACAGCGTGGTCGAGCTAGATTTCCAGCATCCGCTGCAGCGCAATGCGCGCATTGTCAGCGATGCCCGGCGCAACCGATATGCGATTAACCACGTTGCCTTCGACCAGGTTCTCGAGTACCCATGCGAGATGCTGCGGATCGATACGAAACATCGTCGAACACATGCACAGCATCGGCGACATGAACTGCACGGTCTTGTTCTCGCCCGCGAGACGCTCGTGCAGTCGGTTGACCAGGTTTAGTTCGGTGCCGACCAGCCATTGCGTGCCCGGCGCGGCCTCGGTAATCGTCTTGATGATGTACTCGGTAGAGCCGACATAATCAGACATCTGGCAGACTTCGAAACTGGCTTCGGGGTGCGAGATGACCTTGCCATCGGGGCATTCGCGCCTGAAATTTTCGATCTGCTCCGGTTTGAACATCTGGTGCACGGAACAGAATCCTTTCCACAAAATCATTTTTGCAGCCTTGATCTGCGCGGCCGTCAATCCGCCCATGGGCAGGTCATAATCCCATACGACCATTTCATCGAGCGGGATGCCCATCTTGTAGCCCGTGTTTCTGCCGAGGTGCTGGTCCGGGAAGAACAGGACTTTTTCGCGTCGCACAAAAGACCAGTCGAGAATTTTCTGCGCATTGGTCGAGGTGCAGACGATGCCGCCATGCTCGCCGCAGAAAGCCTTCAGGTTTGCCGCGGAATTGATATAGGTTACCGGCGTAATGGTTGCGTCGGCATCCAGTACCGAATTCAATTCCCGCCAGGCCCGCTCGACCTGCTCGAGGTCGGCCATGTCGGCCATCGCGCAGCCGGCCGACAAATCGGGCAGTATCGATACCTGTTCAGGGCGTGAAATGATATCGGCCACCTCGGCCATGAAGTGCACGCCGCAAAAGACGATGAACTCGGCTTTGGAGTCTGCCGCCTGGCGCGACAGCTTGAGCGAGTCGCCCGAAAAATCGGCATGTTTGAACACTTCATCGCGCTGATAGTGATGACCGAGGATAACGACCCTGTCG
>JAOTUD010000082.1 GCA_029864065.1 Gammaproteobacteria bacterium
AGCGTCAACCACCTGACCGGAATCCGTCTGGATCCGATCTCGCAACAGGCCAACCTGAAGACCCACCTGTGCCGGGTTACAAAGGCGACACACTGAAGCGCTCACGCTCACGTCGGTCGATTCGACGCTAGCTGCGGGGCGGCTCCACCGCCCGCTGGCTCGACATCGCCGCCCTGGCCCCAGGGGGCCCGGCTGACGCGATCTAGACGTCGAGCAGTTCCAGCAGCATCTCGAGCGCCGCCTGCAGGGTCGCCGCGCGCACCGCCTCGCGGTCGCCGTCAAACTGAAACAGCCTCGCATTCACCTGTTCGGAAGAGGCGACCGCGATCCATACGCTGCCGACCGGTTTCTCGGCGCTGCCGCCGCCGGGACCCGCGACGCCGGTTACCGCAATCGCATAGTCGGCATGGCTATGCCGCAGCGCACCGCTCGCCATCGCGACGGCCACGGGCTCGCTGACCGCGCCGTAGTCCTCGATGATCGTCGGCGGCACCGCCAGCATCTCGCTCTTGGCGGCATTACTGTAGGTGACGAAACCACGCTCGAACCAGTCGGAACTGCCCGCGCGATCGGTGAACGTCTTCGCGATCAAACCCCCGGTGCAGGATTCCGCGGTACAGACCCGCTTGCACTGGCTCAACAGCAATGCTGACAAACGATTTACCAGTTGTTCCGGAGCTCCATTCATGCGCGCATTATACTCGAACGACCGGTATCGAAAACGCATTCCGCAAATACCGCCGCGTAATTTCAACTGGTGTCCGAGGGCAAGTGGCTACATTACGCCAGGATCGCGTTGGCAATGAATTTTCTGCGCAAGATCCGCAGGGGTATCGGCGAACCCGGATACGAAAAGCAATTGCTGCGGCGCACGTGGCTCAGCCGCCTCGGGACCCGAGCGCGCATGGCTGCACCCGGGCAACACCCGGCCCTGCCCCGCCCGCACGTGGTATATCGCGGGCGGGGTGATATAATTCGCCCGCGTTCAATCAATCACTTATCGACATGACCGAGACAAACAACCAGGATACGGCCGCCAGTTCGGATGCCGCCGAGCATTCGCAGTTCGAAACCCCGTCCATGGAAGACAACAGTATCGCCGAGCATGAAATCGAGCGCATGGGCGTGATCCGTCGCTTCGAAAACGGGATGTACCCCTACACCGACAGAATCAGCAGGACCAGGTACGAACGCGACAAGGCCAGGCTGCAGGTCGAGCTGCTGAAGGTACAGAAATGGGTGAAGGCGACCGGCAAGAAAATCGTCATCGTTTTCGAAGGCAGGGATGCGGCCGGCAAGGGGGGCGCGATCAAACGCTTCATGGAACACCTCAACCCGCGTGGCGCGCGCGTTGTGGCCCTCGAGAAACCGACCGTCGCGGAACAGACGCAGTGGTATTTTCAGCGCTACATCCAGCACCTGCCCTCGGCAGGAGAAATCGTGCTGCTGGACCGTTCCTGGTACAACCGCGCCGGCGTCGAGCGCGTCATGGGATTCTGTGATCCGGCTGCCTATCTCGAATTTATGCGCCAGTGCCCAGAAATCGAACGCATGCTGGTGCGCTCCGGCATTTTGCTTTTCAAATACTGGTTTTCGGTGACCCAGCAGGAACAGCGCCTGCGCTTCGAGTCGCGTAAGACCGATCCCCTCAAGCAGTGGAAGCTGTCGCCCGTCGACCAGGCGTCGATCGATAAATGGGATGATTACACCGAGGCCAAGGAGGCGATGTTTTTTTACACCGATACCGCCGACGCGCCGTGGACGATCATCAAGTCGGACGACAAGAAACGCGCGCGGCTGAACTGCATGCGGCATTTCCTGGCATCGCTGAACTACGACGGCAAGGACGCCAAGACGGTTGGCGAGCCCGATCCTTTCATCGTTACCTCGAGCGATCACGCGATCGCCAATAGCGAGCATATTCTCGGCAAGAGCCTGCATCCCGAACAGCGACACTCCAGGAAAAACCGTTAACTCAACCGGTCGCGAGCTGCCAGGCGCAGTGGCTGATCGCCGTCGCGGCCATACCGGTGGCCAGATTGCCAAACCGAAAAATGCGATTGCAACAGTTTGCCGGCACCTGGGCCTGTTTATCGACGCCCATCCTGGCCCCGGACTGCACTGTTTTCTGGATATTTCACTATTTATTTACGGCTCAGCATCGAGCATGGATGGCCTGGTCGTTTGCGGCCCTTCCTGATCTTCCCGAGGATTAGCCACGTATATAGCTAATGACTATATTCCGGACAACCTTATAGCAATTTCGCAACTGCCCCGAGAGTAATCCATGCTTTACATCCGCTTGCGCGACATCAAGCCCGTATCTAGCCGGCTCGCGTTATCGCTGGTTCTGATGTCGCTGTTGTCTGGCTGCTCGGTATTCGGTGCGCATAGCGTGGAGGAAGCGGTCGAGTGGCGCGAAGTTAGCTAATGATACCCGTCACGTGTCGGATATCAGCTGTATCCGCAATGATGGGGGCAGGCAGTACCCGGGGGATTGCCATGGTTCCAGATCACGCCAGTTATCGGTTGTTTGCTGAAAACTTCGCTCGCAAGGAAGCCTGTTTTGATGCGTTATTGATGACGGTATCGCGAAGGGAATCTAGGCAGAGAGCCATTACCCATTCCTGATCAGAGTAAATCCGACGGCTTTGACGGCACAGACTTGAAGGCCTTTGAAAAACAGTATCCTGCCAGAAACTCAACTATTTTACTGGAAATGGGGGCCGATTCAAATCTGTTTGGCAGGATAGTTTAACCAGGGGGTTTGCCATACATCAGCTTGAATTTTAACGAATCACATGCGAATCTTGGTAGATAGTAGTGCCCGGGAGGCAATACCTTTGGATCTAGCTAAAGAAATCGACCTGCTTCGCAAGATACCTATGTTCGCGAAGTTGAATGCATCGAAGCTGAAACTGTTGGCCTTCACCAGCGAGATTGTGAAGTATGAACCAGGCGATGTCGTATTTTACGCCGGTGGCCCTGCCGATTACGCGTACGTAATCGTCGAAGGTGCCGTAGACGTAGTTACCGAAACTGATAAGGGTACGCTGGTCACGTTAACTTTACATGAAAATCAATTGTTTGGAGAATTAGCGGTGTTGAGCAATGCCTCTCGAAGCGCGACTTTGAAGGCCAACGGTAAAGTGACAGTAATGAAAATTAGCGCCGAGATGTTTATCAAGTTACTCGCTGAAAATTCAGATTTTGCACTCGATGTAATGCGTCAACTCAGCGAAAAACTGGCTAAATCACACCACCAGGTTGAAGCCTTGCTGCAGTATGAACGGCAAGCCCCAACAAAATGAGCCTGTCGGGTAATGTATTGCCCTTAATCCACACCTGTCTCAAACCTCATTATCGTAATTTGCACCGGGAGTTCAAGGAGCCGTCCGAAAATCTAATTCTATCGAGAGCAGGGGATGTTCGTGGCCATATCGTTTGCCTGGTATGGGTTTTTCTAAAATGATTATTCCTCATTCAACCGTAGAATCTGGAACCGATAGAAACTTGGCGACGTCTCGGAACCCATCATCCCGCAAATACGGACCGATCAAAAACTTAGCAAGCGAATCCCCGTTCAAATCTGGACTAATAATTCAGAGATGCGAAATGATCGATACCCGGGCGTAATACTCTAGTCAAATCATATGTCTTCTATCGGTTTTGTTCTAAAGGGATATCCTCGTCTGTCGGAGACATTTATCGCGCAGGAAATTTTAGCGCTGGAACAGCGCGGGCTTGGCATCCGGATAATCTCCCTCAGGCATCCGACAGATGTGCACTACCATGCCATACATGAAGAAATCAATGCATCCGTAAGCTACCTGCCAGAGTATCTACATGATGAACCGGCCCGGGTGGTCAGAGCCTATCGGTTTGCTTGTCGCCTGCCAGGCTACAAGGAAGCCGCCAGGCTATGGCAACGTGATCTGCTGCGTGATTTCACGCGAAACCGGGTGCGACGATTTGGGCAGGCCTGTGTGCTCGCCGCAGAACTGCCAAAGGAAATCGGGCAGCTACATGCACATTTTTTACATACGCCCGCATCGGTAGCACGCTATGCTTCCGTCATGCTGGGCCTGCCGTGGAGCTGTTCCGCCCACGCCAAAGACATCTACACTAGTCCGCAATGGGAACTGCGCGAAAAACTTGCGGACTGTCAATGGGTAGTAACCTGTACAGCCGCCAACGCGACATACCTTTCCAGTCTGGCGCCATCAAAAAATCTTGTTTCACTGGTTTATCATGGTCTAGATCTTGAGCGCTTCGCCCCACCTGACGACAAAACCCATCAGCCTGATGGCTCATCGTCGCAAAATCCCGTGACGATTTTGTCTGTCGGCCGTGCGGTGGAAAAAAAAGGATACGATGGTTTGCTTAAGGCGCTTGCTCGACTCCCCGATAACTTGCAATGGCGCTTCGTCCATATAGGTGGTGGCAGGCTAATCAATAAGCTGAAGATACTATCGCGAAAGTTAGGCATCGAATCCAGAATCGACTGGCGTGGCCCGCAACAACAGGATCGGGTGCTGATGGCTTACAGGGAAGCGGATATCTTTGTCCTGAACTCACTGATTGCCGGCGATGGCGACAGGGACGGCCTGCCAAACGTCCTGCTGGAAGCACAAAGTCAGCGACTGGCATGTGTCGCCACAGATGTTTCCGCTATTCCCGAACTGATCATCGATGACGACACCGGCATCCTGGTGCCGCCGGACAACCCGGAAGCGCTTAGCCAGGCGATTATCAAACTAATCAAAGAGCCGGTCCTCCGACAAACATTTGGCATCGCGGGAGAGCAGCGGGTCAGAAACTCGTTTGCACTCGAAGACTGCATCGACGATCTGTGTGATCGATTTGGTATAACCGGAGGGGACTGATGCGGATCGCCTTCTACGCCCCGATGAAATCCCCTGAACATCCGAATCCGTCCGGTGACCGTCGAATGGCGCAGCTGATAATGCGTGCACTCGATCAATGTGGTTACAAGGTCCATCTGGCAAGCCAGCACCGTTCTTACGACGGGGTCGGCAACGCCGCGATACAAACGGCAATCAGGCAGGAAGGCGAGAGGCAGGCGTCGAGTCTGCTGAGTGCCTACCGTGATAAAAAAATCGCCAGGCCGCATATCTGGTTCACCTACCACCTGTATCACAAGGCCCCGGACTGGATCGGACCGCGAGTTTCCAGGGCCCTGGGAATACCTTATGTCATCGCCGAGGCATCCTATGCCACCAAACAACTGGGAGGGCCGTGGGATTTGGGTCTTCAGGCCAGCAAGCAGGCTATCGAGATGGCATCCGCTGTTATCAGTTTCAATAGCGTCGATGATGGTTGCGTCTCTCCGTTATTGAAGCGGGGACTGAAAATTACCCGTATCCGCCCATTTATCGACGTCCAACCTTATGCCGCAGCGGCAAAGCAGAGAACCTTTAACCGAGAAACGATCACCGCTCGGTACAATATCGATCCCGAGCTGCCGTGGCTGATTTGCGTAGCCATGATGCGCCCGGGCGATAAACTAAGTTCCTACCGGGAATTGGGAGCGGCATTGTCAAGGTTGAAAAATCGACCCTGGCGACTACTCGTCATCGGCGATGGATCGGCGCGCGAACAAGTCGCCGCCGCTTTCGCCTCGGTTAAAGGGAATGTTCACTGGCTTGGGGCAAAGTCTGCGGCAACCCTCCCTGGTATTTATGCGGCCTGCGATCTCTACGTGTGGCCCGCGGTCAACGAGGCCTTTGGCATGGCACTCCTCGAAGCACAGGCTGCAGGTCTTCCGGTTATTGCCGGGAATGTCGGGGGTGTCTCGGGGGTGGTGAACGCGCCGGACTGCGGTGTGCTTGTCGAACCGGGCCAACCGGAGACAATGGCCACCGCCATCGCGAAATTACTGGATGAACCGGAAAGTCGACAGCTGATCGCGGCGAAAGCGCAGCAATACACCTGCGAGCATCACGGCCTGAAAACCGGGGCCTCGTCGCTCAAGCGGCTATTGCAGGAGGTGACCTCATGCCTGTCCTGACCCTGATTCGCCATGCAGCGACCTCGTGGAACGAACAGGGACTTATACAGGGCCGAAGCGATATTTCTATCAGTGAATCCGGTCGGTCCAGCGCAGAGGCATGGATTCTTCCCGATGACATGCGTAAGGCGCGGTGGTTTTCAAGTCCACTATTGCGAGCACGGCAAACTGCTTCAATTCTGGGTATTCGGTGTAAAGCGGACGACCGTCTGATTGAAATGAGCTGGGGGGAATGGGAAGGCGAAAGCCTCTGCAACTTGCGCGACAGGTATGGCGAATCGATGACGCAAAACGAGTCTCTTGGCCTGGATTTCTATCCACCCGGTGGCGAAAGCCCACGCATGGTTCAGGATCGCATAAAGCCCTGGCTGGAATTTGTTGGCAACCTGAATTATCCGGTAGGCGCGGTAACGCATCGGGGCGTTATTCGAGCGGTAACCGCATTAGCCACAGGATGGGATATGACCGGGAAAGAGCTTCACAAATTGCGCCCGGGAACCTGTCGGCAGTTTTGCATATCCGCTACGGGGCTACCTGTGCTGTTACAACCAGATATCTCGCTGGTGCAAGAGTAGCTGACAATGTCACCCGGGCATGGGTTTTATTTTCGGGCAGCGTCAGTTACGAGCCGGCAGTACGCCGTACCGAACAAGTTGTCGCCAGATTTCAGTTTGTTGGTACACTATTTACAAAGAGGGGGGATGCTTGTCGGTATTTTTCGCATGCCTTCCATCCTCAGCCGAAAAATAAAGACCAGCCAAACATAAAACTCGAGAGAGTCAGAGGGCAGAGCGTGGACAAAGGCATATTCGGATTCATCTTCCAGCATACCAAAAAGCAGCAAGTAGCACTTGTGTTGATAACCATAGCATCCTACCCCTTCTACTATTACTCGCTCGATTTGCCCAAGATCATAGTCAACGAAGCGATTAGCGGTAACTATACAGAATTTCCAAAAACAGTACTGGGATATGAACTGGCACAGATTAATTACCTGCTAGTCTTATGCGGCACGTTTTTGTGCCTGGTTCTGATTAACGGCGGATTTAAGTACTTTCTGAACGTATATCGGGGCGTCGTCGGCGAACGAATGACCCGTCGCCTGCGTTATATTTTAATCAACAGTGTGATGCGGTTTCCGCTACTGCATTTTCGTAATATTTCCGAAGGTGAAATCGTCTCAATGGTTACGGCGGAGACCGAACCGCTCGGTGGGTTCGTAGGCGAATCGATATCGCTACCGGCGTTTCAGGGAGGCATGCTGGTTACCGCGTTGATCTTCATGTTCGTACAAGATCTGTTACTGGGTTTGGCTGCCATAGCGTTTTACCCGTTACAGGCGTGGTTAATCCCGAAGTTGCAGCGCCAGGTCAATTTACTGGCCAAGGAAAAAGTCCAACACGTGCGCAAACTTTCAGAACGCATCAATGAAGCAGTGGCGGGATCTGCAGAAATTCATGCACATGATACCAGCCAGTATGAACTGGCCGACTTTTCTCATCGTCTTGGCACGATTTTCGACATCCGTTTTGAAATTTACAGGAAAAAATTCTTCATCAAATTTTTAAATAACTTCCTCGCGCAGATTACGCCATTTTTTTTCTTTTCAATCGGGGGTTATCTTGTCATTACCGGAAGGTTATCAATCGGAGCCCTGGTGGCGGTACTCGCGGCTTACAAAGATCTCTCCCCGCCATGGAAAGAACTACTCGATTTTTACCAGCGAATGGAGGATGCAAAGATCAAATATCGTTTGCTGATAGATCGCTTTGAACCACCCAACATGTTTCCCGAAGACGTAATGTTACCAAGCCTTGAGGGAGGAAAGACCTTGAGCGGGCAAATCGTTGCCTCCAACCTGTCCCTCGTCGACGACGGGGGTAATAAATCACTGGAAAATGCATCATTCGCTTTTGGCATTGACGAGCACGTCTTGATCACGGGCAGTCCGGAAGGGCCCAAATCCGCCGTGGCAAAGTTGATCGCGCGACAACTGGCGCAAACCAGTGGATCCTTAACCATAGGTGGAATCGAAATGATGGCCTTGCCCGAGTACGTTACGGGTCGACAACTGGGATATGTAGATCAGGACGCTTACGTACGGTCAGGGTCGATCAGGGACAATCTTTTTTATGGCCTGAAGCATCATCCACAGGACGAGGTTTCCCAGACTGAAGAAGCCATACACAAACGCCGTGAATCCGAACTGTCCGGAAATAGTCCGCATGATATAAACGCGGACTGGCTCGATCTGAAAATTCTGCCCGACGGCAACCAACATGGGCTTTTACAAACTGCCATGCAGGCGTTGAGAGATGCTGGTCTTGAAAACGATATTCTGGCCATCGGCCTTCGCAGCAGCATCGAT
>JAOTUD010000685.1 GCA_029864065.1 Gammaproteobacteria bacterium
GGGCACAGCTGGAACTCGGTCGCGGCGGCCTGAATGCAGGCGACGTCGAGTTTGCGCGTCGTCAACAACTGTTCGCGCGCCGCGGGCAGGCGGTCGAAGAAACCGAGACAGCGCCGGCAGCGGCCATCGTCGTCGATTTCGCCGTCGTCGAAATTGCACGGGCAGCTGCGCGCCTTGGCCTGGATAACCAGGTAGCAGGCGTCGGTCTGCATCAGCTCCAGCGCGTTGACGGCCTGCTGCTGGCCGGATACCTTGGCCGACAGGTAGACGACCTGGTCGCACTGGTCCTCGCCGATTGCCTTGAGCGCCGGAAACAGCGTGCTGATGGTCTTGCCGGACCCGGTCGGGGCTTCGACGATAAGGCGCTTACGATTGACGATGGTGCGATACACCTCGGCCGCGAACAGGCGCTGCTGGTCGCGGAAAGCGCCAAACGGAAACGCCATCGCGCGGGCCTGCGCGCGCATCAGCTCCCGCTGTGCCGCGACCAGCCGATGCCAGCGCAGGTATTGCCGCAGGATGGTATCGACGAAGGCCTCGAGCTCGGCGCCGGTAAAAACCTCGGCGTGGCGTTGCTCTTCGCCGGAGAACAGGCTGACCAGGTTGAGGCACAGGGTCACCTGCTCGAGCCGATGCTCACGCGCGTAACAGGCGCCGTAGCACTTGAGCTGCGCCCAGTGCACCGCGTCCTGTTCGCCGCCGGGCGCATGCCGGTAGACGGTTTTGATTTCCTCGATGCGCCGCGGGGCTTCGGCGGCAAACAACAGGTCGATGCGCCCGCCGAGTTCGATATCGAAGTCGTCGACCTGCAGCTGCCATTTCACCGCGACCTCCGAGTCGGCCTTCGACGCGTAGCGTCGCTGGATTTTCTGGTGCGTCTGCAGCCCTTCGAGGGCCCTGACCCCGGGGCTGTTGTCGAGCCCGAGATCGCCGCCGCGGCAGCAGAATTCGACCAGTTCGCGAACCCCGAGTTTCAGCTGCAGTGCCATGCCACTCTGGCCAGGCGGTGCGGGATGTCGTGATCCCGGAAATACTGCATCCAGCGCTGCTGGTTCTGTTGCAGGCTGTCGCCCGGACCCTTGACCTCGATCAGGCAGTAGCCGCCCGCGGCGGGGAAGTGAACCAGGTCGGGAAAGCCGGCGCGATTGCCGCGCAAGTCATTCAGAATGCGATCGAAGATGGCGCGCCAGTCTGCGAAACCGATACGCTCGAGCGCGCGCTCGACGATGTCGAGATCGAGGTTTTGCCAGTTGACCAGCGGATTCATCACACCCAGTTTTTGCTGCCAGCGCCGCGACACGATGCGCCAGATATCGTCGTTGCTGTCGATCGAGGCCCAGGTCCGCGCCAGCAGGTCACGGCGGACCGCGCAAAAGTCGGGCCTGTAAAAATCGCTGGGTCGATATTGAAACGGGTTGTAGAAGGCGCCTGGCAACGGCGCGAATACGACTTCCCAGATCAGCAGCCCGAGCACGCCGTTGAACAGGCTGTTCTCGAGATAGAAGCAGCTGTCGGCGGCATCGACGGCGTTGTAGTATTCGGCCACCGCGAGTTCGACCGAGTCCCGGTACTCGAGCTCGAGCTCGACGATTTCGGGCTGGTGCGTGATGCGCTGGCGTTCGACCGCGGGCAGCGGCGCGAACCCGTGGCGCCTGATCAGTCGCGCCGCAAACATGCAGGCGAACTGGATTTCCTGCTCGTCGATCGGTTGCTCGATGATCTGGATGCAATCGTCGAGCGCCTGGCGCTGCTGGTCGAGCTGATCGTGGATACGCGCGATGCGCTCGCGGCTGGGCGGCTGCCGACACTGCCGATAGAGCGCGAGGGCCGCCTGCGGATCACCAATCCGTTCCAGCTGGCGCGCGATTTCGTAACGCAGCCGCTCGCTTTTTCGATAAGCGGGAGCGCGCGGCGCGATATCGTCCGGGATCAGACGGGCTATCTCGTCGAGCTGCGACCGGTCGGAACTATCGCAGAGTTCGAACCGGGCCTCGAGCTGGTACAGCAGCCAGTGCTGCTGGATCTCGAGGGTGCTGCGGTAGGGGCGGTGGTCGTGATCGATGTTGTATCTCTCGTACTGGTACAGGCCGAGGTCGCGCAGCACGAAGTCGGTCATCGACTGGTTCAGGTTGCCGAAAAACA
>JAOTUD010000084.1 GCA_029864065.1 Gammaproteobacteria bacterium
TAACCTGTGCCGCGCGTGGAACGACGCCCTCGATAACTTCGAGTACGTAGCCCTTGAAACGGGCGTAAGAGAACATCTGCAGGATGCCATCCTTGCGCGGCTGCAAGCGGACGATGCGGCGAATTTCGATTACTATGTTTGCGCCGGTAACGAACTGCACTCGGCGATGGAGCAGTTTGTCGAAAGCCGGGCAATTCCGAGAAACCAGCTTCACTACGAGGCCATCTAGGCTTACAGGGTTACCAAAATGAGTTTAAAAGTTCTGCTAATCGATGATCACATGCTGTTCCGGGAAGGCCTGATCAGCCTGTTGCAGCGACGCAATATCGAAGTGCTGGCCGCGGTCGGCGATGGCAACGAAGGCATCAGGCTGGCCCAGGAAATGAAACCCGATATCGTCCTGCTCGACAAGCGCATGCCGATCGTCGACGGGATCGGCGTACTGAAGCACCTGAAAAAACTGGGGCTGACGATGCCCATCGTCATGCTGACGACCAGTTCGAACGAGCAGGATTTGCTCGATGCGTTGAAAGCGGGCGCCAGCGGCTACCTGCTGAAGGACATGGAGCCCGACGGCCTGGTGTCGGCCCTGCGCGATATCCATGCCGGCAAAACCGTGGTGGCGCCGCCGCTGACCTCGGTGCTGGTGCGCTTCGTCAAGGGCGATATGACGGTATCGCAGAACGACGGGCCGTTCAGCGAGCTAACCCCGCGCGAGAGAGAAATCCTGGAACTGATGGCCGAGGGCCAGGGTAACAAGCTGATCGCGCGTAACCTCGGTATCTCCGACGGCACCGTCAAACTGCACGTCAAGGCGGTGCTACGCAAGCTCAGCGTGCATTCCCGGGTCGAGGCCGCGGTCATGTATATCGAGCACAACTACCGCGCCGCCGCCCCGGTCGACGAGTAGCACCGGGGCGGCATTCCAGGATTTACCGCGCGAGCTATCCCTGCTCTAGCGCCCGCGAGAACGCAGCGCTAGCCTCCGCGCCGTCGTAAACGATGCATACTACTGGACGACAACCTCGTCCCGGATCGTTTCGACGCAGGTCCAGCCCCAGGAGGTCAGCTTATCGACAAATTCAGTGGCTTTTGCCAGGCAGTAGGTTTCGTCGTTCTGGGCATTCCACAACACCTGGTCCTCGGCGCCCTCGGTCAGCTTCTTGTAAATGACTTCGCAGGGGACCGGAGCCGGCGTGGTTTGCAGGACATGCACTTCGCGCACGTCGTTGCTGTAACGGCAGCTCCAGGATTCTGCGGCGGCGGTCATGGGCAGGGCAAGCGCAACAACCAGTATCGTCAGGGTTCGGTTCAGAAACGGCATAAAGTATTCTCCATGTTGTTGAAGGTGGCGCGAAGCAACTGTGCTGCTTCGGCCCGGATCGAGTTGCAGGTCGAAACTTAACGTAAAGCGCCGACAATTTCACTCGATAAATGTCACAATCACCGCTTCGATCGAGCGCGGGGTTCGGCTAGGCGATGCCGGGATTGCCATCCACGTTCCTGATTTTGGGCGTATTCAGTTTGCCGATACGCGCGGTGTCTTCACGACGCAGGTAGTCGGCGACCACATCCCATACCGGGGCGCCTGGCGATTGTGAACCGACCGTCGCCCAGCCGGCAACCTTGTAGTTCTTCGCAGCTTCGATGCGGGTGCCATCGTCGAGCTGCATGTCCGAGATCCGCTGTCCCGCCGTACCTCCCGGATCAATCGAATAGTCAAGCCCGCCAAGACGCACCATATCGCCGCCTTGCTGATAGTATGGATCCTCGTTGAACAGGTTGTCGGCGACATCTTCGAGTATCAACCTGATATTTTCTCCGGTCATTTCGCGCACGTAAGTTTCCGGGTAGGTAATGCAGGTCTGATCCATGACGTGTTCCATCGTGATCGGTTGCCCGGACAATACCGTGGTGCCCCAGCGGAATCCCGGGGATAGCGAAATCTGCGCATCGCCCTCGATGCGCAATGCGTCGCAGATGATCTGGTCGAAGGTGCCGTTGAAGTTACCACGCCGGTAAAGCAGGTCCTCGGCAACCGCCAGTTCTTCCTGCAGTTTGGCCAGGTGGGGCTTGCGTACCTTTTCGATGTAGGCCGACATTTCCGCATCCGCCTGCAGCAGGTTGGAAAAAACCGGCAACAGCCGATAACGGAAATCGCGCAGCTTCTTCCCCTTGAAATCCATGTCCATGACGCCAAGGAACTTGCCGTTGGAGCCGGCGTTGGTCACCAGCGTCTTGCCGCCAGGATTGGATACCGGAGTCGCACCCGGAATGCCGTCATGGGTGTGGCCGCCGAAAATCGCGTCGATGCCGCTGACACGCCCAGCCATTTTCAAATCGACATCCATACCGTTGTGCGAGAGCACGATCAAGCCATCGGGATTTTCTTCGTCACGCGCCTGGTTCACGATTTCCTGCATGCCCTCCTCGTTGATGCCGAAAGTCCAGTCCGGAATGAAACGCTGAGGATTCGCGATCGGGGTATACGGAAAAGATTGTCCGACCACGGCAATACGCAGGTCGCCCATTTCCCGGATCGTGTAGGGTTTGAACACATGCCCGGTGTCCTCGTTGAAATCGCCGACATCGGCCAGTTCATAGTCGAATAATGCGGCTTCCCTGACCTTGCAATTCTGGCTGACGAATTCGCCCTTGAATTGCCCGGCATTATCGAGAACCTCGGCGGCCAGGTAGGTAAATTCCCAGTGTCCTGTCATGACGTCGACGCCGAGCAGATTACAGGCCTCGACCATGTCGCGGCCGCGCGTCCAGTAGGCGGTGCCCGAACCTTGCCAGGTGTCTCCACCATCGATCAGCAGCGAACGCCCCTGCCGGTACTCGGCGCGCAGCTTTTTAACCAGGGTTGAAAGGTGCGCGAAACCGCCGACCTTGCCGAACATCCGTGCGGCATCCTCGAAATCCAGATAGGTGAAGGCATGTTCCTCGATACCGCCACCGGCAATACCGAAATGCTTTAACAACTCCGCGCCAACCAGGTGCGGTGCCTTACCAAACGCATTCCCGATTCCAAGGTTGACATTGGGTTCGCGGAAATAGATGGGATTCAGCTGAGCGTGGCAATCGGTAAAGTGCAATATACGCGCATTGCCGAAGGCCGGCACGTCGTAGATTCTGGAATCACCCTCTCCTGCCGCAAGCCCGGCGCGGGGAAACAACCCGGCAGCGCCGGCAAGCCCCATCAGTCTGATAAATTCTCTTCGGTTCAGGTTCATTTAGCCCCCCTCAGGCAAACATTTCAGCCAGTTCTGTTAAATTTTCGATTACGAGATCGGGCCGAGAATGGCGGATATCGATCCCGTGATTATATCCATAAGTTACGCAAACGATCGCAAAGCCGGCCGCGCGCGCGGCGGTCACGTCGTTGCTCGAGTCGCCGACCATCATACACTCTCCGTAATCGAGGCCGAAGTAATCGGCGGCGTAATGCAGCGGCATCGGGTCAGGTTTCTTGCGCACGGTGGTATCCCCGGCAACTACCAGCTCGAAAAATGAATCCAGCCCCATCGCCGCGAGCAACCCGGAAGTGAAGGGCTCGGGCTTGTTGGTAACACAGCCCAGGTGCAAATCGAGGCCGGCAAAGCGCTGCAGCGTGCCGATGACGCCGGGATAGACGACGCTGCGCTCGCTGACGTGCGCGGCATAAAGGCGCAGGAAAATCTGCAATCCTTGGTCGAACAGCAGCGGATCCGGTTCGGCGTCCATGTCATTGGTTAAAAAACGTTTGACGAAACGCTCGACGCCATTGCCGACCCAGGTATGAACCACGGCCGGGTCGCGCTGCGGCAGTTCCAGTCTACGCAGCATTTCGCTGCCGCACCAGGCAAGGTCCCGCACGCTGTCGACCAGGGTGCCGTCGAGATCGAACAGGATTAGCCTGATTCGATCGAAAGCAATGGGGCCGGCGACGTTGCTGTCGCCGGCCCGGTTAGCACTGCTTCGATCCGGCATGGAAAGTTCTGGCGGCCGTTACTGGGACGCCAGGTAGGCTGCCAGGTTGGCGACGTCGACGTCACTCAACGCGGACGCCATCGGTCCCATGATCGGGTTATTGCGTTCTCCAGAGCGAAACCGGTTGAGTTCCCCGACGATAAAGTCGGCCGGTTTGCCGCCTACGACCGGGTAGTTGGCGATCGGCTGCTTGCCGGATACCCCGTGGCAACCGACGCAGCCCTTCGCGTTGAATGCGCTGGCGCCGGCGTCGGCGTCGCCCGCCAGCAGCGGAGCCTGGAACAGGCCGGTAAGCGCCAGTATCGTGATAATTGCGGTTGTTCTCATTATTTCCTCGTATAAATTGTTGTTAATCGGTAACGACGAAGTCTAAACCGCCCAAAATTAACAAAACATGAACGCGAATGTAATAACCCTATAGCGATACCTGCTATTACTTTTTTATCTAGCCCGCATATCTCACCGAATTCCGTCGCGAGGACGTCGCCAAGCGCACTGTGGCGGGCTGCACGCAGCAGAGGCCCGCGCAGGCGTCGTAGTCGACACTACGTCGAGCGAGCCGTCGAGAGTACAGCTCGTCACAGTGCGCTTGGCGGCGTCCGCAGCAGGAAATCGGTGAGATATGCGGGCTAGGCGGTCAGCGCCGCAAATACCCTGGGCAGCCGCTCCGGCAGGCGTTCGATATGGTCGACTATGGAATAGTTGTTGGCACCGAATATGCGCGAGACGTAAGCGTCGGCGCCCGGGTCCAGCGTCAGGCAATAGCTATGGATGCCGGCACAGGCGAGTTCGTCGACCGCGTGCCGGGCATCCTGGCGCAGGTACTGCGGATCGCGCTCGTCGATATCGGCCGGTTCGCCGTCGGTAATCAGCAGGATCAGGCTTTTACGGCTGCCCTGCCGCGCCAGATGCGATCCGGCATGTCGCAGCGCCGCGCCCATGCGTGTCGACAAACCACCCGTCATCCCGGCAAGCCTGGCCTTGGCCTGCTCGGCGTAGGGTTCGTCGAAATCCTTGAAGCGGTAATACTGCACGTCGTGGCGGCCGTCGGAGGCAAAGCCGTGCACCGCGAAGTTATCGCCGATCGAATCTACCGCCCAGGACAGCAGCCCGGTGGCTTCACGGGTAAGGTCGAGAATGCGCGGTTGATCCAGGTAACCGTCCTCGCCTTCGCCCAGCTCACCGATTCGATCGTTGGTCGAGGCGGATAAATCCATCAGCACGATCATCGATAAGTCTCTTGAATGGCGCATTATGCGGATATTGACTCGCGGGTCGGGCATGATACCGCGCCGAATATCGATCATCGCGCGCAGCGCGGCATCGATATCGAGTTCGTCACCATCCTCGAAGCCGCGTTTGCGCACGATGCCCTGCGGCTGCAGCGCGTCGATCAGGTGCTTGACGCGATTCGCCACCGCTTTGTGCTGTTCCAGAATGCGGTCCATTAGCGCCGGATCCGCCCTCGCCTGGCGCCGTTCGATGACCGTAGTCCAATGGGGGCGTGCAAGCTGTACCTGGTAATCCCATTCCGCGTAATGGAAGGGTTCGGACATCGGCCCCACTCCTTCGCACCGGTTGTAACTGACGTCGTGGTCTTCGTACGGGAAAAGTTCTGTCGGCAAAATCCATATTTCCTGCGGATTGCCGTCTTCGAGCTCGGAATCGATCTCGTTGACCATTTCCATCAGGCCGACGCGCTTGCGCAGCGTTGGCTGGCGCCACGGCAGTGGCGCGTATTCCTGGCGGGAAAATCCGGCTTCGTCGAAAGCCCAGAAGTAACGATTGTCGTCGCGGTACGGGATCGGCAAGTCCTGCAGGATCCGCAACGCCGGCATACTCCCGGCGAGCTGGCCGATACGCTCGCAGCAATCGAGACCAAACCTGCGCACCAGGCCCGTATCGACGCAATCCGGTTCCAGTCGTTCGCGGAAAGCTGCCGCCGTGTCGCTGATCCAGGATTCCGGGTCGCGGTAGGCCGGATCGAGCAGCGCACGGTTGACGCGCAGCATCAAATGGACGGCCGTATGTTGCCCGGGCTGAACCGATTCGAGGGCATGTTCGAAAAACCCGAGCCACAGGCGACGCAGCCCCGGAAACCGCCGATAGCCGAGATACTCGACGCGCGCATCTTCGAATATTTCGACGAATACACGCTGCGTCGGGCTAAGCGTCGCGCCATTGACGGACCGATCCGTGTAAACAAGATGTGCGGCGGCATGCGCCGCCGCGGCGCGGTAAACGTCGATGCCCTCGATCCCGTCGTAGCGATCGAAAGCATCGGGCAAATGCACCTGGTAATCCTCGATAAACGGCTTGCCGCCCTCGCGGCTTTCATAATCCTCGGAAGTCGGACGCATGAAAAAGGCGCGCGCCCACAGCGCACGCAGGTAGAAATTCAGCTTGCGGTGGTTGTCGACGAACAGGGTGCCGCGCCGCTCGCGCTGCAATATCGATTTCGAGGTTTCGGTGTCGAGCCCGAAATACGCGGCCTGGCCGTCGAAGTCGCGTTGATAAGCCTGCGCACCCCACATCGCCCAGCGGCGCAAACCGCCGAGCGTCAGCCTGGAAAGTAATTCGCGCAAACATTCCATCATCGGCCGCAGGCCGCGCGGCGCCCTGCCCGCCAGCTGGTGCAGCAGCTTCAGGTAGCCGCGCAGCAACTCGGCATCGCCCAGACGGGCCGCCGCGAGCGGCAGGTTCGACAGGACCAGCGTGATAACGCCACCCGACGTCAGCGAAGACAGTTTCATCATCGCCTCGATCACATCGGGCACGATATCCTCGCCGACCTCCCTGGCAACCACGGGCATTTCCTGCAGGTATGTCAACACCAGGTCCTGTCCCTTGCCGAGCGCGCACATGGCCTTGACGCCAAGCAGGTAGTTTTCGAGGCCGCGCGGCGACATGACGCGCTGCGCCTCGTGGTAAGAGGCCTCGACCAGCTCCCCGCTGTTGAAATCTTCGGCGTCGATACACTGCAGGTACTCGGCGAGTTCGGCGTGCATGCCCGGTGCCACGAGTAAAGCCTAGACCAACGGGTCATCCCCGCTTGCGCGGGGATGACCCTGAAAGTTGTAGCAAGCGAGGGGCATTACGGTTTATCCCGTTTCAGAAGTATGTATCGACCGCTGCGTACAGCGTATCGCGTATGTCGGGATCGTCGCTGAGCGGGGTTACCAGCGCCATGCGGCAGGCGGCCGCGGCCGCGACGCCCTGGGCCATCAACTGCGCCGCGTAGATCAACAGGCGCGTCGACATGCCCTCGTCGAGGCCGTGACCTTTCAGGTTCCTGGAACTGGCGCCGACCTGCACCAGCTTGTTTGCGCTGTCGATATCGACGCCACCCTCGTGGGCGATAATTTCAGCCTCGATGCCGGCGTCGGGATAATCGAAATCGATGCCGCCGAAACGCTGCTTGGTGGACTGCTTCAAATCCTTCATCAACGACTGGTAGCCGGGGTTATAGGAAATAACGAGCTGAAAATCCTCGTGCGCCCTGACCAGCTCGCCGTTCTTTTCCAGCGGTAACTCACGGCGATGGTCGGTGAGCGGATGAATGACGACGGTGGTATCCTGGCGCGCCTCGACGATTTCATCGAGATAGCAGATGGCGCCGATGCGGGCCGCGAGCGTCAGCGGACCGTCCTGCCAGCGGGTGCCGTTGATATCCAGCAGGTGGCGCCCGACCAGGTCGGAAGCGGTCAGGTCCTCGGTACAGGCGACGCTGATCAGCGGTTTTTGCAGCTTCCAGGCCATGTACTCGACGAATCGCGACTTGCCGCAGCCGGTCGGCCCTTTCAGCATCACCGGCATGCGCACGCGGAAGGCCGCCTCGTAGTTTTCCACCTCGTCGGCGACCGGCCGGTAGTATGGCTGCTGCGCAACCCGGTACCGATCCCGGTCCGATTCGACGATTTGCATCTGGCTGGCGAGATTGCCCATGACCGCGGCCTAGACCGCCGGCGCGCGGAAAATTACCATCGACGCGCCGGCCGACTGGGCATAGTTATCGAAACCGAGCAGGCGCACGTGGTTGTTCGGGTGCGCCTGGTGGCAGGCCTCGCACTCGGCGATGATCGCGTCGACGTCGGTCTCGCCGAACATCGGCAACTTCCACATGTACCAGTAATTGTCCATCGCGTTTTCCGGTTCGGTGTGCTCGATGCCGGGATTCCAGCCCTGCGCGACGATGTATTTCAGCTGTTGCCTGATCTGCTCCGGGGTCATCGGCGGCAGGTAGGAAAAAGTTTCGAACTTGCGGCTCGCCGGGTCCTTGAGGCTCGACGGGTAGTCTTGAATTTCACTCATGATTCATTCCTCGTTTAGATACGCGATCAGCGATGCGCAACGTCGAGCTTGTCGACGGTATCGAATTCGAACCTGATTT
>JAOTUD010000686.1 GCA_029864065.1 Gammaproteobacteria bacterium
AGACGCGGGCGCGCTGCCGATCGAAATGGACGTGTCGCAACTGAATATGGGGGACGTGATCGACGTTTATCCCTACGACGGCAAGGTCACGCGCCATGACAGCGACGAGGTGATTACCCGCTTCGAACTCAGCACCAATGTACTGAAGGACGAGGTGCGCGCCGACGGCCGCATTCCGCTGATCATCGGCCGCGGCCTGACCGACCGTGCGCGCAAGGCGCTCGGTCTGGGCGAGTCCGACCTGTTCGAAAAGCCGCAGGTGACCGCGGATAGCGGCAAGGGTTACACGCTGGCGCAGAAAATGGTGGGCAAGGCCTGCGGCCTGCCCGGCGTGCGACCCGGCATGTACTGCGAACCGAAGATGACCACGGTCGGGTCGCAGGATACCACGGGGCCGATGACGCGCGACGAGCTCAAGGACCTCGCCTGCCTCGGCTTTTCCGCGGACCTGGTGATGCAGTCCTTTTGCCACACCGCGCCGTACCCGAAACCGGTCGACGTCGTCACCCATCACACCCTGCCCGATTTCATGCAGAACCGCGGCGGTATCTCGCTGCGTCCCGGCGACGGCGTGATCCACTCGTGGATGAACCGCATGCTGCTGCCCGATACCGTCGGCACTGGCGGCGATTCGCATACCCGTTTCCCGATCGGAATTTCGTTTCCCGCGGGCTCCGGGCTGGTCGCGTTCGCGGCCGCCACCGGCGTCATGCCGCTGGATATGCCCGAATCGGTGCTGGTGCGCTTCAAGGGCGAGATGCAGCCCGGCATCACGCTGCGCGACCTCGTCAACGCGATTCCCTACGCGGCGATACAGCGTGGCCTGCTGACGGTCGAGAAACAGGGCAAGAAAAACGTTTTTTCCGGGCGCGTGCTCGAAATCGAGGGCCTGCCCCAGCTCAAGGTCGAGCAGGCTTTCGAGCTGTCCGACGCGTCGGCCGAGCGTTCCGCCTCGGGCTGCACCGTCAAGCTCGACAAGGAACCGATCATCGAGTACATGAATTCTAACATCACGATGTTCAAGTGGATGATTAGCGAGGGTTACGGCGACGTGCGCACGATCACGCGGCGCATCGAGGAAATGGAGAAATGGCTCGCCAATCCCGAATTGCTGGAAGCCGACGCCGATGCCGAGTACGCCGAAATCATCGAGATCGACTTATACCAGATTAAAGAACCGTTGCTCGCCTGTCCCAACGACCCGGACGATGTCAAATCCCTGTCGGTCGTCGCCGGCGATAAGATCGACGAGGTATTCATCGGCTCCTGCATGACCAACATCGGTCATTTCCGCGCCGCCGGCAAGCTGCTCGAAAAACTCGAAGGACCGGTGGTAACCCGCCTGTGGATCGCGCCACCGACCAAGATGGACGAGGCGCAGCTGACCGCCGAGGGTTACTACAATATTTTCGGCCGCACCGGTGCGCGCACCGAGATGCCGGGCTGTTCGCTGTGCATGGGCAACCAGGCGCGCGTCGCCGAGAACTCGACCGTGGTGTCGACGTCGACACGCAACTTCCCGAACCGGCTCGGCAAGGGCGCCAACGTCTATCTCGCGTCGGCGGAACTCGCCGCGGTGGCTTCGATCCTGGGCAAGATTCCGACCATGGATGAGTACCTGAAGTATGCCAATGACATCAACACCATGGCCGACGACGTCTATCGTTACCTGAACTTCAACGAAATGGAAAACTATACCCACGCGGCCGATTCCGCGTTCCCGGTCAAGGTCGCCTGAGCTTAGCAAAGCCTGCAGGCCGCCGGAGGCGATTAAATAATACAGGCATCGTCCCCGCGCAAGCGGGGATCTTGCTTTGACGGGCAGGCCCGATTAATCAAGCCGAGTATATGCGGGGACAGTTTACTTAATTCGATTTCGTGCATTCCCGATCGAAACCGCCTCATACGATAGGCCCATACCGGGCTCGACCCGATACGTCAGACCGCGGCATCCAACTAAATCCGGCAACGGCTAAATAAGTAAACTGTCCGCGTATTTCCCTGCGTCTCCGCGATGACGCTGGGCGTCACCAGGGCAGCGAGAAGGTCTTCAGGTTGGTATACGAATTCATCGCCTCGATGACGCCTTCCTTGTAGCCGAGCCCAGAATCCTTGATGCCGCCGAAAGGCGACATTTCG
>JAOTUD010000085.1 GCA_029864065.1 Gammaproteobacteria bacterium
AGCAACTATAATTTCGAAGTCATGGATGGCGGCGGCTGGGACTCCTACGCCAACTCGATCCGGCTCGCGCTGCTGACCGCGCTGGCCGGCACCGCGATCGTGTTTGTCGGCGCCTACATGGTCGAAAAAACCAATGGATTCGCCAGCACGAGGTCGGCCTTCCAGTTCCTGGCGATGATGCCGATGGCGATTCCGGGCATGGTGCTCGGCCTCGCCTATATCTTCTTTTTCAATAACCCGGCGAATCCGCTGAACGCGATATACGGCACCATGGGCATCCTGGTGATCTGCACGGTGACGCACTTTTACACGGTATCTCATCTGACCGCAGTCACCGCGCTAAAGCAGATGGACCGCGAGTTCGAAGCGGTCGCCGCATCGCTGAAGCAACCCTTCCACCGCCTGTTCGCCAGGGTAACGGTACCGGTCTGCCTGCCGTCGATCCTGGATATCTCGATTTACCTTTTCGTCAACGCGATGACGACGGTATCGGCCGTCATTTTCCTCTATTCACCCGATACGGCGCTGGCCTCGGTAGCGGTACTGAACATGGACGACGCCGGCGATATCGCGCCGGCCGCGGCCATGGGCATGATGATTTTCTATACGAACGTCGGTGCGCGCCTGATCCACTCGTTGGTAACGCGCAAGCTGGTACGCAGAACCCAGGCCTGGCGCAGTCTTTGATTAGCCGCGCATGCGCTCCGCTTTCGGGTCATACATCGCGCTTAACGAAGCCTTCGCGGCCACGTGGTAGCCGCCGACGTCGATCGAGAAATTACCCGATTCGATATATTCCCTGGTGATTTCTTCCTCCACCTCGACATAGCCGAGACCGACCGCGCCGCCGAGCGTGTGGCCATAGTTGCCCGAGGTCAGGTGGCCGACGATGACGCCGTCGCTCAGGATCGGCTCGTGGTGATACAGCACCACGTCGGGGTCCTCCAGCAGGAACTGCACCAGGCGCTTGTACATATAGCCGCCGGTTTCCTTTTCCTGCAGGATCGAGTCACGCCCGATGAACGGAATATTCTTGTCGAACGCGCAGACGAAACCCATGCCGCATTCGAGCGGCGTATCCTGGTCGGCGATGTCGTGGCCATAGTGCACGAACTTCTTTTCGATGCGGCAACTGTCGAGGGTGTGCATGCCGGCGAGCCTGAGCCCGTGGCTTGCGCCCTTTTCCCACAGGAAATCGAAACCGTGGCGCGCCTGGTCGACCGGCACGTAAAGCTCCCATCCGAGTTCGCCGACGTAAGATACCCGTGCCGCGTAGGCGCGCGACATGCCGAGTTCGACCGGCTGAAACGAGCCGAACGGAAAACTCTCGGTGGTCATGTCATGGTTCAGGATTTCGCTTAACAGGTCTCGACTGCGCGGCCCCATCACGCCCATCACCGCCCAGGCGTTGGTAATATCGCTGACGCAGCAGAATTCGCCGTCGGCAATGTGCATCTTGAGCCAGTGCAGGTCCTTGATCGTTTGCGTCGCGCCGCTGACGACGAGGAACTCTAGTTCCGCCATGCGGGTGACCGTCAGGTCGGCCTCGATGCCGCCGCGCTCGTTCAACCAGTGGGTGTAAACCATGCGCCCGGTTTCGACGTCGACGTCGGCGCTCGATACGCGCTGCAGCAGATTGACCGCGTCGCGGCCCTGCACCAGGTACTTCGAAAACGAGCTCTGGTCGAACATGACCACGCCCTCGCGCGCGGCCTTGTGCTCGGCGGCGTTGTATTCGAACCAGTTCTGCTTGCCGAAGCTGTATTCGTATTTCGGCTCGACGCCGTCGGGCGCGAACCAGTTGGGCCGCTCCCAGCCTGCCGCCTCGCCGAAGCAGGCGTTGTGCGCGACGAGCCGCTCGTGCAGCGGCGAGTGACGCAGGTTGCGCGACGTTTCCATCTGCTTGTACGGGTAGTGATTGTCGTACAGCAGGCCGAGGGTTTCGGTGACGCGGTGCTGGATGTAGCGCTGCGTCGACTGAAACGGGAACATGCGGCGAATGTCGTTGCCCCATAAATCCATCGGCGCGTGCCCGAGATGCATCCAGTCGGCGAGCGCGCGGCCGAGGCCGCCCGAGGTCTGGATGCCGACCGAGTTGAGCCCGCAGGCGACGTAGAAATTTTTCAGCTCGGGCGCCTCGCCCATGTGGAACTGGTCGTCCGGGGTAAAGCTTTCCGGCCCGCAGAAAAAGCTGCGCCAGCCGACGTCCTGCAGCATCGGCACGCGGTACATCGCCTTTTCCAGCACCGGCATGAACTGCTGGTCGAGGTGGCCCTCGAGTTCTTCGAAAGCGAAATCGTCGGGAATACCGTGCTGGCCCCACGGGATCGCGTTCGGTTCGAAGGCGCCGATCAGCAGGCTGCCGGCGTCCTCGCGGTAGTAGGCGCAGTTGTCGTGGTCGCGCATCACCGGCAGGTTGGAGGGCAGCCCGTCGAGCTTTTCGGTATGCGCGTAGTAATGTTCGCAGGCGTGCAGCGGCACGCTGACCCCGGCCATGCGGCCGACCTCGCGCCCCCACAGGCCCGCGCAGTTGACCACGTAGCCGGTCCTGATTTCGCCCTGATCGGTAATCACCCCGGTAACGCGGCCGCTGGCCTGGGTGATGCCGGTAACCCGGACGCCCTCGAGGCACAGCGCGCCGCGCCCGCGCGCGCCCTTGACGAAGGCCTGGGTTACGTCGACCGGGCTCGCGGTGCCGTCCTGTTCGACCCAGCTGCCGCCGAGCAGGTCGCCGGTTTCGAGGTAGGGGTAGATCGCCTTGATATCTTCCGACGTGATGATATCGACGCGGGTCACACCGAAGGCGTTATTCATCGCCGCGACGCGTTTCAGCTCTTCGAAGCGCGCCTCGCTGTGCGCGATCGACAGCGAACCGACCTGCCTGAAGCCGGTGGATTGCCCGGTTTCCGCCTCGAGTTCGTTCAATACCGCCATCGAGTATTCGCACAGCCGCGCGTGCGATTCGTTGGCGCGCATCGTGCCGATCAGCCCGGCCGCGTGCCAGGTGGTGCCGCAGCTGAACTGGTTGCGCTCGAGCAGCACCACATCGCTCCATCCGAGTTTGGCGAGATGGTAGGCGACGCTGGAGCCGATGACGCCGCCGCCGATTACGACGGCGCTGGCACGTTCAGGGATTTGCACGGACATGAAGAACTTCTCCTGGCTTACTCGTTGCTGATCTTGTCGATACCGAATTGCTGTAACAGCCCGGCGACCGCATCGAGCGCGCCCTGTATCTGCCCGGTACCGAGGCGGCCGATGCAACCCATGCGGAAGCTGTCGGCCACGGTTAGCTTGCCCGGGTATATTACATATCCCAGCTGCTTGAGCCCATCATAAAATGCATCGAAGTCGAATTCGGGATTGGTCGGCATGTGAAAGGTAATGATGATCGGCGCCTGCAGCTCGTCGGGCAGCAGGGTCTTGAAACCCATATTGCGCATGCCGGCGACCAGCAGGTCACAGTTTTCGCGGTAACGTCCGCCGCGGCCGGCGACCCCACCCTCTTCCTCGAACTCGCTGAGCGCCTGGTCGAAGGCGAGCAGCACGTGCGTCGGCGGCGTGAAGCGCCACTGCCGGTTCTTTTGCAGCGCGCGCCACTGGTCGTAGAGATCGAGCACCAGCGAAGGCGAGTTACCCTCGGTCTGTTCGAGCGCGCTCTGCCTGGCCACGCAAAATCCCATGCCGGGCGCGCCCTCGAGGCACTTGTTGCTCGATGCGACCACCGCGTCGAACTCGATCTCGCGCGCATCGAGCGGCAGCGCGCCGAACGCGCTCATCGAGTCGATCAGCAGGCGGCGCCCGTGCCGGGCGACGATTTGCGCGACCTCGGCGACCGGGTTCAGGATGCCCGACGTGGTTTCGCAATGCACCACGACCACGTGGCCGATTTCCGCATCGGCGTCGAGCGTAGCGTCGAGCTCTACGGTGTCGACAGGCACGTCTTCGGGTGATTCCTGCACCTGGTAGCTGCGCCTGTAGTAATCGCAGATTTTTGCGATGCGCTTGCCGTAGGCGCCGTTGATCAGGATCAGCAGCTTGCCGTCGGCGGGCACGAAGTTGCCGATCATCGCCTCGACGGCGAAGGTGCCGCTGCCCTGCAACGGCACGCTAACGTGGCTGCCCGCGCCGTTGACGATCGCGACCAGGCGCTCGAGGATACGCGCGTTCAGCTCGATGAAGGTCGCGTCGCGCGAACCGTAGTCGTGCAGCATCGCCTGCTTCACGCTGAGCGATGTCGTCAAAGGTCCGGGAGTCAAAAGCCAGGGGTCGCCGCTCGGTGAACTGGCGGCATTTTTGGTGTCTTCGGTCATGCGATAGCCCTTGTGGATGTTTGCCGGGTTGTCATTTATACCCTCGATGCCTACTATTCATCAAATCGATATAACTAATGTTTCGAATAGACTGTGCCAATATCTCACGCCCACCTGCGCTCGTTTAACGCGGTCGCGACGCACGGCAGTTTCACGCGCGCCGCGGAGATGCTGAATATCACACAACCGACGCTGTCGGGCCAGGTAAAAGAGCTCGAGGAACGCTACGGCACGCAACTGTTCGTGCGCCACGGCCGGCGCGTCGAGCTCACCGACATCGGCAAGTCCGCGTTCGCTATTACCCGGCAAATGTTTCGTTACGAAGAAGAGGTCGAGCATTTGCTGCAGTCGGCGCGCGCGCTGACCTCGGGCAAGCTGCGCGTCGGCGCCGATTCCCCGTATATCGCGACGCCGCTGCTGGCGCAGTTCCAGAGAATTTACCCGGGTATCCAGATTTCGATCCAGTACGGCAATTCGCAACAGCTGATGGCCTGGCTCGAATCGCGCCGCTGCGACGTCGCCTTTTTACCCAACATCCCGCAGGGCGACGAGCGGCTGTACTCGATTCCGATGCCGTCAGGCCGACTGGTGGTGTTCGTCAGCCGCGACCACGACTGGGCCGAGCGGCGTTCGGTGACGATCGAGGAACTGGTTACGCAGCGTATCGTGCTGCGCGAAAAAGGCTCGCGCACGCGCTCGATTTTCGAGGACGCGGTAGCGCAGGCCGGTCTCGAGCTGCGCGACGTCATGGAAATCAGCGGACGCGAGGGCGTACGCGAGGCGGTCGCGGCCGGGTTCGGCATCGGCATCGTCGCCGAGAACGAATTGCTCGCCGACTCGAGGCTGCGCTCGCTGCCGGTCGGCAACGCCGACCTGGCCCATGCCGAGTACGTCGTTTGCCTGCAGGAAATGCGCGGCCTGCGCGTCAACGACGCCTTCCTCGAAATGGTAAAGACCAGTATCCCCGATTTAAGTCTTATAGGGCAGACCGATAGATGGCATACGTAATATCGATTTAACCTGATGATGGTTAAATGTATATTGTGTCCCCTGAATTCTGAACACTGGACTGGGTATGAACTCGAAAACTACCGTCGTCAGCGTCAACGGACGCGAATATCGCTGGCCCGACCAGCCCGTCGTCGTGGTCTGCATCGATGGCTCGGAGCCGGATTACATCGAGCATGCGATCGCCGCCGGCGTCATGCCGTGGATGCAAAAAGTCGTCTCGGGCCAGGGCAGCGACCTGCGCGCCGACTGCGTGGTGCCGAGTTTTACCAATCCGAACAATATTTCGATCGTGACCGGCGTGCCGCCGGTAGTGCACGGTATCTGCGGCAACTTTTATTACGACAAGGCCAACGATCGCGAAGTCATGATGAACGAACCCGAGCTGCTGCGCACACCGACCATCTTCAAGGCGTTCCAGGACGCCGGCGCGAAGGTCGCGATCATAACCGCGAAAGACAAGCTGCGCCGGTTGCTCGGCAACGAACTCAGGTTCGGTGCGGACGGCGCGACCTGCTTTTCGTCGGAGAAATCCGACCAGGTCAGCCTCGACGAAAACGGCATCGACAACGTGCTCGACATGGTCGGCATGGAAGTGCCGTCGGTGTACAGCGCCGAGTTGTCAGAGTTCATTTTCGCCGCCGGCGTCAAGCTGATGGAAACGGTGCGCCCCGACCTGATGTATCTCTCCACCACCGATTACATCCAGCACAAGTTCGCGCCCGGCAGCGCCGGCGCGAATTCGTTCTACGCGATGATGGACGGCTACTGGGCGCAGCTCGACGCGCTCGGCGCGGTCGTCGCGCTGACCGCGGATCACGGCATGAACGCCAAGCATGATCAAGCCACCGGCCAACCCAACATCATTTACCTGCAGGATGAAATGGATCGCCTGCTGTCGCCCGGCGCGGCGCGCGTCATCCTGCCGATTACCGACCCATATGTCGTGCATCACGGCGCGCTGGGCTCCTACGCGACGGTTTACCTGCCCGACGACGCGGATATCGACAGGCTCAAGATGCAGCTCGCGGATATCGACGGCATCGACGCGGTTTACGCCAACCGCGAAGGCTGCGAGCGCTTCCAGCTCGCGCCCGACCGCATGGGCGACCTGATCCTGGTGTCGAGCAAGCATGTCGTCATCGGCACCACCGCCGCGCGTCATGACCTGTCCGGCCTCGACGTGCCGCTGCGCTCGCACGGCGGCGTGACCGAGCAAACGGTGCCGTTGATCGTAAGCCGGCGCGTCACTCGCCTGGATCCGTCACAAATCCTGCACAACTACGACATATTCAACCTGGCACTCAACCACGTGGCCCACTGATCATGGATTCCGCTATGACTAACCGAAAAGAGAAAATGCGCATCGCCGGCAAGCTGGTCGAAGGCGATTGCGGCGAACTCGAGGTATTCAACCCCTACAATGGCGAAGTGGTCGGCACGGTGCCGCGCGCCAGCCGCGAGCAGATCGCCGGCGCGTTCGAAATCGCGGCCAATTACAGGTCCAGCCTGACGCGTTACGAGCGCCAGCAAATCCTGATGAAGATTGCGGACATCATCGTCTCGCGCAAGGCGGAAATTTCCGACCTGATTACCGCCGAATGCGGTCTCAGCAAGAAAGACAGCCTGTACGAAGTGGGCCGCGCCTTCGACGTGTTCAGCCTGTCGGGGCAATTGTGCATCAACGACGACAGCAAGATCTTTTCCTGCGACCTGACGCCGCACGGCAAGAAGCGCAAGATCTTCACGCAACGCGAGCCGTTGCTGGGCGCGATCTCCGCGATCACGCCGTTTAACCATCCGCTCAACATGATTTCGCACAAGATCGCGCCGGCGATCGCGACCAACAACCGGCTCGTCGGCAAGCCCACCGAGCAGACGCCGCTGACCGCGCTGCTGCTCGCCGACATTTGCTACGAGGCCGGCCTGCCGCCGGAAATGCTCTCCGTCGTGACCGGCCTGCCCGCGGACATGGGCGACGAGATGTTGACCAACAAGCACATCGACCTGATCTCGTTCACCGGCAGTGTACCGGTGGGCAAGTACATCGCGGCGACTGCCGGATATCGCCGCACCGTGCTCGAACTCGGCGGTAACTCGGAACTGATCGTCATGGACGACGCCGATCTGGACAAGGCGGCCGAACTCGCCGTGGCGGGCGGCACCAAGAACTCGGGGCAGCGCTGCACCGCGGTCAAGCGCGTGCTGTGCATCGACTCGGTCGGCGATGAATTCGCCGCGCTGGTCGCGGCGAAGGCGGCGAAGCTCAAGTACGGCGACCCGATGGACCCGGATACCGACGTCGGCACCGTCATCAACGAGGACGCCGCGATCCTGTTCCAGAACCGCGTCAACGATGCGATCGAAAAGGGCGCGACCCTGCTCTACGGCAATGACCGCCAGGGCGCCGTGTACTCGCCAACCGTGCTCGATCAGGTGCCCTTCGATTGCGAACTGGTGCGCGAGGAAACCTTCGGCCCGCCGATCCCCATCATCCGCGTGCGCGATATAGACCACGCGATCGAGGTCGCGAACTCGACCGCGTTCGGTTTGTCGTCAGGCGTCTGCACCAACCGCATGGACCAGATAGTGCGCTTCATCAACGAGCTCGAAACCGGCACCGTCAACATCTGGGAAGTCCCGGGCTACCGCATCGAAATGTCGCCTTTCGGCGGCATCAAGGATTCTGGGCTCGGCTACAAGGAAGGCGTCATCGAGGCGATGAATTCGTATACCAACCTGAAGACCTTCTCGCTGCCCTGGTGACGCCCAGCGTCATCCCGGATAAGTGCTGACGCACTTTCCGGGATCTTGTCATATTAGGACTATGCCTTTTATCGCGGAGACGCAGGGAAATACGCGGACAGTTTACTTATTTAGCCGTTGCCGGATTTAGATGGATGCCGCGGTCTGACGTATCGGGTCGAGCCCGGTATGGGGCTATCGTATGAGGCGGTTTCGATCGGGAATGCACGAAATCGAATTAAGTAAACTGTCCCCGTATTTATAAAGCCTGCCCATGGCGGTAAGATCCCCGC
>JAOTUD010000086.1 GCA_029864065.1 Gammaproteobacteria bacterium
GTTCCGAGAACTATTAAAATCAAAAGTGTCTAAACAGGACGCATTTGAAAATCTTAAACCTTTGTGTGATAAGTATCCGGAGGTTGCAGAATTTGTCAGGTTCATCAAGAAAAGTAAACGGGGGATAGCCAGTTAGCGAGCTTTCAGCACAGTTCCTGACCCCATGGTAGGGGGCTGATCGCGGCGACAAGCTGAAGAATACTGTTATGGGAGCGCAGAAGAATTATCCGAGTTTACTTGGCGCATTATTGCTGACCTGGATTTTCGGTCAGGCGCAGGCACTTGAAATCCTGCATATAATTGATGCCAAGGACTATTCCTCGATCATGGGGGAGGCCAAGGGGATAAAAATAACCGACGATGGCGTGATTTACGTCACCAGCGAAGAGCAGGGGATGCTGTTAAAAATTGTCGACGGTAATATTGCAGCAACCAGCCTCTATCCTTCGGTTTTCGAGGACTCTGAGCTCGGTGGGATCGATGTTTTGCCTGACGGTAGTCTCGTTGTAGTTAATGAAGGTTCCGGTCAGGTTGGGATACTCGATACCGATTTAAAGCCACTATCAATATTTTCGCAATCCGGGAGTTCGCCGGGAAAACTTAACGATCCGAAACCGGTTGCAGCTTCGTTTAACAAAAAGATCTACGTAGGCGACGTCAAAAATAAGCGGATCAGCGTATTTAATTACCAAGGCCTGTTTCTCAACAGCATCGGTAAGAATGGTGATAGAGGCAGTGATTTGCTTAGGCCCACACATATCAGTATCGATGCCGAGGAGAATATTTACGTTCTCGAGGGCCCCACTCGGATATCGATTTATAACTTTCAAGGAGACTTGATCGAGCGTATTACGGCACAAGAATTAAAGGAGTTTTTTGGAGAAACACCCGAGTTAAGCGCCATGACGACAGACCTTAGCGGGAATCTGTACCTGGGCGATGACGTTGGTAAACGGGTTATGTTTTTCGATTGGCGTAAACGGGAAGAGCTGGGACGATTTGGAGGGCTGGGACAGTCGCGTGCGCGGTATCTAGAAATTAGCCAATTGTCGGTGAATAACAGCGGGCAACTCGCGATCCTCGACACCAGGAACAAGAAGGTGGAAGTTTTACAGCTCGAACAAACCGACTTTGCCACGCCCGTAGGGATGGATCTGCTCGAAGTTGGTGCCGAAATCGACGCGCCCTGTGAGGCGTTGGCTGCCTTTGTCGATAACAGGACTCTCTGCATCAGGCCCGACAAGCAGGGTATCGTTTTGCTGGAAGCCGATGGCAGTGAGATCAAAAAATTTGCCGAGGAGGCCGAGCAACCTCACGCGCTTCACGTTGGCGTTCAGTCAGTAGCGATACTCGATAAGCAAAAGCTGCACGCTTATACCTATGACGGCAAGCACCTTTTTTCGATTGGGCGCTACGGAATTGCGGCCGGTGGATTCCAGAATCCCAGTGACGTTTTCATTCGTTACGGTAAATACTATGTAACCGACAAGGGCAATAACCGGATCCAGGTATTCTCTAGTGATGGGCAATTTCTGGAAGAGATCAATCAGCAAAAAAATGGCGAGCAACTGTTTGTCGAAGTCGGTCCTATAGCGGTGGATAGCGAAGAAAACCTGTACATCGCTGATCGCGGTTCCGGGGGGAAGATCCATGTTATCAGTAAGGATCGCAGGAAAATTACCTCCATCGGTATCGAGGGTAAACCACTGCACAGTTTCAGGCGCTTCTATGGGATGGATATCGATCAACAGGACCGGCTCTACGTATTGGCGGCCTCGGAGTTCAACGATTACTGGGTCATGGTGTTCAGGAATTTCAAACCCTATTTATCCTTCGGAGCTGCAGGTAAAAACGAAACCCTCGCGTATTTCGATGAAGCGACATCGATTTCGGTATCGTCGGGAACCAGGAACGCCATATATATTAACGACAGCGAGCGTCAAAAGCATTTTCGCTTCGATCTTCTGGAGTTTCCCGACGCGGCATTTGGCCTGAATGTCACCGCCAACAGGAATATGCTCAACCTGGTCTGGAGCAGCAGTAAATCCCCGTTGATCGAAAAATACGAAATCGAAGCGGCCTACGCAAAGGAGGGGCCTTATCAGTTAGTGACCACTAGCAGCGGACTTGGGCAGACGATGTCGGTCGAGGAGGCCGGTAAATACACGTGGTTCAGAATAGTAACGGTTAGCGCCCATGGTTTGCGTGGGACGCCTTCGATACCGAAGCAGAATCATTTCCAGACGATTGCTGGCCTTTATGCAGAGGATGAATTTACCGAGACGGTCAGGCTGGCAGACATGTTGCTTAAAATCGAACCGGACAACGCCGATGCCAGGGATTTGCTCGCCATGAGTCTCTATCGGCTTGAGGATTATTCACGTGCGATCAATGAGTTCCGGCAACTGGCAACGGTGAAATCCTATCACGACAAGGCGATTCGCTACCAGGTTCGGGCGCATTATGAACTTGGACAATACCTCGAGGCCCGGGCGCTGATCGACGAATTGCTGGAGCAGGAGTTCGCCGATGTGGAATCCTATTTTATTTGCGCCCGGGTTAGTCTGCACCTCGCTGATGCGCTCGGTGCGGTAACCTGTGCTGAAGACGGCCTCACCAGGCACGCCGAAAATGTGGAGTTACGCTACCTGCTAGGTCGTGCCTATATCGAGGCCGGTATAGTCGAGGATGGTTTGCTCGCTTATCGGACAATAGTCCAGCGCAACCCGGATAATTATGCAGTCAGGCTCAGGATTGCGCAGGATCTTTACATTCTGGGCAGGTACGAGGAGGCGCTCGAGCACTATTCGGCAGTCTCTGCCGCGCAGCCGGACTCGGGGGCTGCCGCCGTTGGCAGGGCACGCTCGTTGCTGCGCCTTAATCGTGTCGAAGAAGCCAAATCGGTGGCGGTCAAATTGTCCGGCAAAAAGGAAACAAAGAGCGAGGGCTATTATCTACTGGGCAAAATTGCCGCTCAGCAGGGCAGGCACAAAGAGGCTGTTTTACGTCTTACACGGGCTGGGAACGACAGTCCTGAAGTGATTGACGCGTGGCTGTCGCTGGCGCGCGCTTATGTTGAATTAAATCAGCCTGCCAAAGCCGTAAAGGCGCTGGCTCGGGGCATTGAGCACAACCCCGACGCTTTTGAGCTGTACGCGTTCGCGGGCGAAATTGAACTGCAGCGTGAGCGCTACGACGATGCCAACAATTATCTGAATACAGCCATCACCCTGAATCCACAGTCGCTGCATGAGCAAAAACTTTACGCGCGCAGCCTGTTTGCCACTCGCAACTATCGATCCGCCTCATTTCATGCCGAGGCGGCCTCTCGGATCGCGCCTGAGGATGTCGATGTATTGGTGCTGCAGGCGGATATTGCCAATCAACAGGGTAAGATCGGTTCTGCTATTGAGGCTCTCAAGTCCGCTATCAGCATAGATGCTGCCTCCCCTGATTTACAGTACCGGATCGGTCGGATATACCAGGACGCTAATCTGTTTGATGCGTCGCGTGATCATCTGGAGCGGGCGGCCGCGATTCGGCCGGACTGGGCGCAACCGCATGTTGCGCTGGGTAACCTGTATGTCAAGCGGCGTATGTTCGACGCTGCGGTCGCGGAATATGAAAAAGCGATAGAACTCGAGCCTTCGGATCAGAATCGGGCCATCCTGAATGTAGCTTTTGCCGAACGCAAGAAATCACTGGAATTCAAGAATAATGCTCCACAACTGCTGCTTTCGGATCTTAGTTTACAGACGGTTTTCTCGGCGGCCTACAAAAAATACCAGAGTCGGCCGATTGGCAGCGTTAAATTAAAAAACGTCAGTGCCACCGAGTACGGAAATCTGAAATTATCATTCCAGATCAAGGAGTTCATGGATTTTCCGACCTCCGTCGATATTACGACCATCAAGGGCGGGGAATCCCGGGAAGTTCCGATCAATGCCACATTCAATAATAAAATCCTCGATGTAGACGAAGACACGGGAGTTCAGGTTGAAGTCAAGTTAAGCTATCAGCGCGATGGGCAAAAGGATGACATTACGCTGACACAGCCGATGACGATTTTTGGCAAGAATGCGATGATCTGGGGGGACGCGCAAATGATTGGTTCATTCGTCACTCCGAAAGATGATACGCTAAGGAACTACGTGCGCCAGGTCGTTAACACTTATCAACCCGATCCAGGCCCGCTGAACGAAAAGCTGGTCGCGGCGATGGCTTATTTCAGCAGTCTGACTGCATCCGGCACCAATTATATTGTCGATCCCAATACTCCGTTTGCCGAATTACGTGACGATCAGGTCGATTACGTCCAGTTTCCGCGTGAAACGCTGCAGCTCAAAAGCGGGGATTGCGATGATTTGTCGGTATTGATTAGCGCCGGGCTTGAAAATCTGGGGATCAAGACGGCTTTCATCGAGATTCCAGGACATCTGTTCCTGATGTTTGACACCGGTCTTGCCGAACACGAGGCGGACATGATTAGCCAGGACAGGAGCCTGCTGGCGGTGAAGGATGGCAACGTCTGGATACCACTGGAAGCGACCATGGTGAACATCAACTTCAATGAGGCATGGGCTGAGGGTGCGCGCAAGTATCAGGCCGCGCTGGCCGCTGGCGAACTGGGAATAATTGACCTCGAGCAGGCCTGGAAACACTACCAACCGGTTACCCTGCGCAAGGCGAGTTATTCAATTGAACTGCCGGATAGGCAGCGCACCGAAACACTAGTCCGGCAGGCGCGTAACCTGCTGCTGCAGAAGAGCATCGATCGCCTGGTGTTGCCCTATCAGACCATGGTCGACAATAATCCGAGTAATTCCGCCGCACGGCTTCAGATTGCAATTCTTTATGCGCGCTATGGACTTTACGAAAAGGCAGAGTTAGCTTTTGAGGTGCTGGATGAGCTGACACCGAATGATAGTGCCATTAACAGCAATAGAGGTAATCTTTACTTTTTACAGGAAGACTATAGCAAAGCAATCGATTATTATACGCGTGCCGCTGAGTTCGATTCCACGGACGGGGGAATCTGGATAAATCTGTCGATGGCGCAGTACAAGGCAGGGAATTTACAGGCGGCCAGGATAAGTTATCGACAGGCTGTGGAGCTGGATATCAGCCTGGAGCAGGAATACGATGCTTATAGTAAGCTTTTGAACCAATAGACACTCAAAATTTATGAAGAAAATAATTGTTATCATACATTGCGTTATCGCAATTGCACTTGCGTCGCCGCTAAATGCCACGGATAAGACTAGCTTTGTCGAAAACAGTTCGCATAGCGTTTTCACCGGTCTGTTCAGGTCCGTATGGGCGCATCTCAAATCATTGAATCCTTCGCAAAAGGAATCTGCCAGGTCGGGGACACTCTATAGCGCCGGAATTCGGGGCGCTGAATCTACCGATACATTGCTCCGCCCTTACTGGAAGAACGACTTGTCCCGGGATCAGCAGTTCCAGAGCGAACTGCACAAATTCAGCCTGGCGCAAACAAAACTGGACCGGGGTGAACTCGAAGCCGCAGTCAAATCATTTGATAACTTCTTGCTAGAATTTGAGCAAAGTGCCCTGCGTCCCAACGCGCTTTTTGGCAAGAGCATTAGTCTTGCGGGAATCGGTCAAACCGAGCAATCGCTGATTACCATTCAGCGGTTTATTGAAGAAAATCCCAGACATCCATTGATAAAGGATGCCAGGCTGATTATCGGCGAACTCCAGTAGTAAGGCATCGCAGCCGCCGTCGGAAACTCTGGCGAGGGTATACTCTCGTTCGTTGAATCTAGTATCTTCTGGGCTTTATCATAGCGGCGTGAATATTCTCGCCATCGACACCTCCACCGAAGCCTGCTCGGCCGCGCTGCTGCGCGACGACGGCGCCGTGTTCGGCGAGTATGCGGTTGCGCCACGCCAGCACACCACGCTACTGCCGGCGATGATGGACAACGTGCTGCAGGCGTCCGGGCTCGATAAACGCGCTATCACCCATTGCGCCTTCGCCAACGGGCCTGGTGCGTTTACCGGGATTCGTATCGCCGCCGCGCAGGCCCAGGGCATCGGCATCGCGCTTGATATTCCGCTATTGCCGGTATCGACGCTGGCGGTGCTGGCGCAGACCGGATTCGATCGGCTCGATTGTGACCGCATCCTGGCCGCGCTCGACGCGCGCATGGGCGAAATCTACTGGGCGATCTACCGGCGGGACGAAAACGGCCATGCCCGGCTGGTTGGCGCCGAACGGCTCAGCGCGGCCGCCGAGGTCGAGATCGCCGCCGCCGTCGAATGCGGTGTCGGACATGGCTGGATCGACGAATTGCGAGGCGCGGTCGGTTTCGAGGTCGACGCGGGGCTGTTGCCGGATGCCAGGGCCCTGTTGAAGCTCGCCGAATCGTCCGCCAGGCTGGGTCTCGGAGTCGACGCCGGCGCCGCCGCAATCAATTACCTGCGCAACCGGGTTGCCGAGAAAGCGAAACCTTGAACCCCGTCGATCCGGTTTATCCCTACGGGCCCGCCTCCGTCAGCGGCGTGATCAAAGCCAGCCCCGTGGACTTCGTGGTAACCGAGGAGCTCGGATTCGAACCGTCGGGAGAAGGTGAGCACCTGTTGCTGCAGGTCGAAAAGACGGGATTGACGACGGCGGATCTGATCCGGCGGATCGCGGCTGACTACTCGATTCAACCGCGCAATATTGGTTACAGCGGACTCAAGGACAGGAATGCCGTGACCACGCAATGGCTGAGCCTGCACTTGCCCGGCCGCGCGGCAGAGGTGAGCGATCCGTCAGGCGACGCCTACCGGGTGTTGCGCGCGGCAAGGCATCGCGCCAAGCTGCGCCGCGGCACCCATAAAGCAAACTCGTTCCGGTTGCGAATACGCGAGGTCGACGATTGCAACGAAACCTGCCTGCGCCAGCTCGACGCGATTCGAGGGCAGGGAATGGCCAATTATTTTGGGCGGCAGCGCTTCGGGCGCGGGCAGGACAACGTCGAGCAGGCGCTCGCGCAATTGTCCGCTGCCAGGATGAAACCGATGCGCAAGAGCATGTTGATCTCGTCGTTACGCAGTCATCTTTTCAATTGCGTACTGGCGCGGCGCATATCGCAAGGCAGCTGGCGGCAGCCCCTGGACGGAGACGTATTCATGTTGCGCGGTTCTCGCTCGATATTCAGCGAACCGCTCGACGCCGCCCTGCAGCGACGTTACGCGGAGCTGGACATCTCCAGCACCGCGAGCCTCTATGGCAGTGGCAGGAGCCGGTTGAGCGGCGAGGCGCTGCAGATCGAGCAGCAGGTATTCAGCGAAAACACGGCGATTACCGCATGCCTGGACCGGCACGACGCCAGGCTGCAGATGCGGCCGCTGCGGGTGGCGGTGGACGACCTGGATTACGAATTCGATAAGGCCCACAGGCTACTCGAACTGAGGCTACGCTTACCCGCGGGCAGTTACGCGACCGTCCTGCTCGAGCATTTCATGCATGCGGTCGAGGGCTAGCTAACGGATTTCTGGTAAACGCAAAACAGTCCCTCGGGTGGCGCGTCCCTGTAGAAGCTGTCCATTTTCCGCTCCAGGCAACTGGCAACGCCGTGGTCGACCAGTTGCTCGAATTTGGCCCTGAATCCCAGCGCTTCCCAAAGATCCTCGTGCACGGTGCAAGCGAGGATGCCGCCCGTCTTGAGAATCCTGAAGATCTCGTCCAGCGGCTGCGGGCCGACGTGCCCATGGGTAAATGTCCCCGATGAAATAACGCCGTCGTAGCTGGCGTCGTCCCGCTCCAGCGCCTGGTTGACGTCGCCTACCAGCAGCTCGCGGTAGATGCCGCGCTGCTCCGCGACGCGGATCATTTCCGGGGACAGATCGATACCGTCGAGATTGGAATAACCCTTTTGCGCGAGGTATACGCAGGTCAGACCGGTGCCGCAACCGATATCGAACACCGCTGCCCCGGTCGACGGCAGGTGCGCGCCCAGCCGCTGCGCGATTTTAGTCGGCGAGGTGTAGCCGAGTTCGTCGAGCATCTGGTGGTCGTAATCCTCCGCCCACTTGCGGTAGAACTCGACCGTGCTGGCCTCGTCCTCGAGGTGGTAAGCCGCCTCGACGAATTCGCTGGGTCCTTTCGGTTCAGGCATAATTCGCTCCCGCTAGAGGCTGTTCAGCATCGTTTCCGCATCGCTGACCTTGAATTCCTTCGGCGCCTCGAGGTTGAGCAATTCGACCACGCCATCGTTGACCAGCATCGCGTAGCGCTGCGAGCGGATACCCATGCCGGTAGCGTCACGGTCGTCCACCATGCCGACAGCGCGGGTAAAATGCGCGCTGCCGTCGGCGATCATCTTGACCCGGTCATCAA
>JAOTUD010000687.1 GCA_029864065.1 Gammaproteobacteria bacterium
AACTGGTCGAGGCCACGCTGCGCGGTGCCCGGCACGAGGATATCGAGGGCGTCGAGGTGCAGCATATCCCGCCGCTGCAGGCCGGCCCCGAAGACGTGCTCTGGGCCGATGCGATCATTCTCGGCACCACCGAGAATTTCGGCTACATGAGCGGGGCGCTGAAGGATTTTTTCGATCGCATCTACTACCCCTGCCTCGAGCATACCGAGGCGATGCCGTTCGCGGTTTATATCCGCGCCGGGCTGGATGGCACCGGCACGCGGATCGCCATCGGCAAGATCACCACCGGTCTGAAATGGAAGCCGGTGCAGGAAGCGATCATCCTGCACGGGGAATACCGGTCCGGGTTCGAGGAGCAGTGCGAGCAACTCGGCATGCTGATGGCGGCGAGCCTGGAGGCGGGGATCATCTAGGACTGGTTGCGCCCGGTATCGTTGGTAACAGGTAAGAGTCGTCGGGATGCCGGCGGAGCAAGATCCTCGCTTTCGCGGGGATGACCTCGGCGGCAAGGAAGGGGCGAGGGCATGGATAACGTCGGTGTCAGGGGTGACGACCAGGGCGGCCGTGATCGCCCCGGTTAGCGAGTCATTCCCGCGCAAGCGGGAATCTTATATGATGCTGACACTGCATGATCCCCGCCAGCGCGGGGCTGCTTCGAACGTTTACGGGGATAGAAAATGGAAAAATTTGACAACAAGAAGGCGATCGTTCTGGGAGGCACCTCCGGGATCGGGCTCGCCACCGCCGAAATGCTGCGTGACGGCGGCGCCGAAGTCATCGCCGGCAGCCGTCACGAATGCGCAATAGACGGCATCGACTGCGTACAGATCGACGTGCTCGACCGCGCGGCGCTCGGCGAGCTTTTCGCAAAGCACGAGGGTTTCGACTACCTCGTCAACGCGGCGACCGGCGGTCCGCGCGCGATCGGGCCGTTCCTGGAAATGGACCTGGACGGGTTTCAGAATTCCTTCGCCAAGCTGTGGGGATATGTCAACAGCGTGCGCCTCGGGGTTCCGCAGATGTCACCGGGTGGCGCCGTGGTGTTGTTCAGCGGCTACCCGGCGCGCAAATACCGGCCCGGCACGCTCGCGATTGGCAGCGTCGGCGGCGGCGTCGAAGCCTTTATCCATCTCGTCGCCAACGAGATCAGCCCGGTGCGCATCAACGGCGTCTGCCCGGGTTTGATCGATACCCCGCTGTCGACGCTCGAGGGTGACGCGCGCCGGGAATACTACGAAAAGGGAACCCGGGATCACCTGATACCGCGCGCGGGCACCGCGGCAGAATGCGCGGCCGGCGCCATTTTCCTGCTCGAGAACGAGTTCGTTACCGGCACCATTATCGATATCGATGGCGGCGCGATCGCCACATGAGCTGCGAAAAGCTGAGCCGGGTCCTGGTTGGCGACACCCCGGGTCGCAGTACCGAGCTGAATTACTACCGTATCGGACCGCCCGACGCCGGCGTCAAGGTTTACCTGCAGGCGGCGCTGCACGCGGATGAGCAACCCGGGATCCTGATCCTGCATCATTTACTCCCGCTGTTGCGCGCCGCCGACGAAGCCGGTGAACTCGATGCCCGCTTCGTGCTGTTTCCGATGGTCAACCCGCTCGGCATGGGGGATATCGAATTCGGACGTCACCAGGGTCGCTACGACCGCGGCACCGGGGTCAACCATAATCGCCGCTGGCCGTCGCTCTACGACGCGGTGGGCGTGGGCCTCGCCGACAGGCTGGGCGCGGATGCCGCCGGCAACGTCGCGCTGGTGCGCGCGGCGCTGCGCGACTGGGCCGACGCGCTGCCGCAGACCACCGCCTTCGAGCAATGGCGCCATTGCGTTGTCGGCGAGGCCTGCGACGCCGACTATGTTTTCGACCTGCATTGCGATAACGACGCGCTGGTGCATATTTTCAGCGTTCCGCAGCTCGCGCACAACATGCAGCGGCTTGCCGACTGGACCGGCGCCGCGGCGACGATGCTCGCCGAGGACAGCGGTGGTGGATCCTTCGACGAAGTCTGGCCGGCCGTCTGGCTGCGCCTCGCGCGCGAATGCCCGCAACAGCCGATACCGCTGCCGGTGGTTTCGTGCACGCTGGAATACCGCGGCGAGTTCGATACCTTCGATGAATTGAACC
>JAOTUD010000688.1 GCA_029864065.1 Gammaproteobacteria bacterium
AAATCGGGGGCAGCAAATTGTAACGCCTATCGGTCGCCCGCAATACTACTCTTCGCCCAGCGATTCGAGGAAACTGACCAGGTCGTCGATCTCGGTCTCGCTCAGGTTCAGTGGCCGCAACATGCCGGCGTCGCCGGCCGGCAGGCGCTTCGCGTCGAGCGTGGCGTAGTGCCGGACCACGTCGCGCAGCGTCGCGATACTGCCGTCGTGCATGTACGGGCTGGTCGCCGCAACCCCGCGCAGGCCGGGAATCTTGAACGCTCCCCGGTCCCGATCCGATGGACGAGCCTGCCGGGTTTTGACCGCGTTTTGCTGCGCATCGCCATCGTTATACTTACCGAGCAGGTTGTATGGATTCGCCCGCAGTCGTTCGATGCCCCGCAGGCGGCCGCTGTCGGCATTCGTGGCCGGGATGCCGGTATTCGCGAACTCACCGCTGGAAAACTTCGGGCCGGCATGGCACAGGTTGCAGCGGCCTGCGCCGATAAATATCTTCAAACCCCGCTGCGCACCTTGCGGATAATGTTCGCTAGCGGCCTGGTCGCCTGTAAGCAAGGCGTCGCGGAAATCGTCGAAGGCGCTGCGCGGGCTCAGCAGTGTTTCCTGGTAGGCCGCGAGCGCCTTGCCGACGTTGACCAGCACCTGTTCGGGCGCATGCGCCTGCGCTGTGGCGCCGAATGCCGTGCGGTAGTACTGGCGGTAACGATCGCGGCCCCGTAACAGCTCGCTGACCTGCGTCGCGCTGCTCGCCATTTCCCTGGCCGCGATAATCGGTCGAATGCTCTGCGCCCACAGCGAATCGTGCTCGCCGCCGAAACCGAACCAGCGATTGCCCTTCAGGTTCAGCAGGCTCGGGGTGTTGCGTGCAAGCGGACGTCGGCCCTGCCCGGTCGCGCGGCCGTCGCTGAAGGCGAGGCCCGGATCATGGCAACTGGCGCAGCTGAGCCTGGAGTCGTTACCGAGCGCGTGGTCAAAGAACAGCATCTCGCCGAGCCTGATCGCGGCCTCGTTTTCCGAGGCGGCATTGCTGCCGTCGCGCGGCAGGGTCGGCGGCCAGGGACCGTGCTGCGCGATCATCGCGCGCTCGGCATCGCTGAACTCGAGCGCGTTCGCGTTGGCGCCGAGGGCCGTGATCGCGGCGAAACATGTTAGCCGTTTGATAAATGCGGACATTGAACTCGCCGATCGATTTTCAATTGCTGTATAGCATTGTCGCGTACAAATGCCACGCCATGCTTCAGGCAGAAACGCGAATGGGGCGATTGGTTCGCGTTCCCGATCGACGGTTCGCCTTTCGCGTCTCGCTGCGGAATCAGGTCTATTCCATACCGGGCGCAGCCTGCGCCGGCTTTCGCTCCCCGATCAGGTACAGCGAGGCGATCAATAGCGCGGCGCTCATCCACATCAACGGGCTCGGGCGTTCGCTAAAAATGACCATGCCCCAAAAAACACCGCTGACCACCATGAAATAATTCGCATGCGAGGTGTAAATCGGTCCCTTGAGCCGGATCAATTCGAAGTAGATGAAAATATCGATCAGCGATATGGCCGCCATGAAAAGGATCGCGGCGTGTCCCTGATTCCACGACTGCAGATCCTGCCATTCCCAGTGGAAGGTCGAAAACGCGATCAGCAGCAGGCTCCCGATAATCGCTTCGCCGCAGGCGACCTGGTAGGAGTCGGACCCCTGCGGCCAGAAGCGCGCGGCGAAGTTGTGGTGAATCGAGTAACTGACCGGCACCGCCAGCGCCAGCAGCAGCCAGTGCCAGGCGACCTCGCCGCCACCGTGCGCGTCGGGCAACAGGATCGCAAACACGGCGAAGGCGCCGAGCAGGATGCCGGATACCCTCCTCATATTGATGGTGTCGGTTTTCATCAACCAGGCGAACAGCAGCGTCGCGAGCGGCGCCATGCTGACGATCAGCGTCAACACGCCGGCCGGCATGTGCGCGATCACCAGCAGTTCCGCGATCATCGGCAGCAGGTATCCGGATAGCGCGCAGACCAGGTAAAAAACCACGTGTTTCGGCGAAAAAACGGGCCTGCGTCCGCGCAACAGCGCAATCGAGCTCATCCCTATTCCGACCCCGAGGGTGGTCAGGGTCAGTATCCCGACGTAGGAGATGCCCGACA
>JAOTUD010000690.1 GCA_029864065.1 Gammaproteobacteria bacterium
AGGCGTTGACATCGTTATGCCTGACGAGGGCGGACAGGATTTCCATGGACAGGCGATCGAGACCGATGAAATCGGAAATCAGTGCGATGATCGAGCCTGGTTTGACGACGCGCTGTAGTTCCTGCAACAGGAAATTGAGGCGGTTGTCGCGGGATGCGGGCGGCAGGTCGATCCTGCTCGCCTGCGCCAGGTGATGAAATACGTTGAGCAAGCCGGCCCTGGTCTTGCCGGGCCTGACCTCGTGGTGCGAATCGGGAGCAACGATCAGGCCGCCGATCCGGTCTCCGGCAAAACTCGCAAGCCAGCCGAGATGCGCGGCGGTTTGTGCGGCGGCCCAGGATTTGAAACCCTGGCGGGTTCCGAAAAACATCGATGCCGATAAATCCACTGCCAACAGGAAGCGGCGTTCCTTCTCCTCGGCGAAGATCTTGGTGTGCGCTTCCCCGGTGCGTGCCATGACGCGCCAGTCCATCGTCCCCACATCGTCTCCCGCCACGTAGGCCCGGGTTTCCTCGTACTCCATGCCGCGACCGCGCGCGCGCGTATCGCGGGCCCCGGAGCGGTAGCTCGCGCGGCGTCTGATGCCGGCAAGCGTGCTGCCCGAAAGATGCCCGCGCAGGCTGACCAGGTCATCGACATCGATGCTGATCCCCGGTACCTTGTCAGCTTGCGGCTCCATGATTCAGCAAACGGGTACCCTTGCGAGCAGGTCGTCGATAACCTGGTCGATCGATAAACCGTCCGCCTCGGCCTGGTAGGTCAGCAGGATGCGGTGCCGCAGGATTTCATGCGCCAGTTTTTGTACGTCCTCGGGAGATACGTAATCCCGCCCTTCGAGCCACGCGAGCGCACGCGTGCAACGGTCGAAAGCCAGCGTTGCGCGCGGGCTCGCGCCGTACTGGATCCGGCTGGCGAGTTCCGCCGAGTAGGATTGCGGATTGCGACTGGTGTCTACCAGTTGCGTAATGTACTGCTCGACTGGTTCCGACATGTACATATCCAGGATTTCCTGGCGCAGGTCGAAAATGGTTTGCTGCGCGACCGGCAACGAATCCGGGACGGGCAATTGTCGTTCGCTGCGCTGCGCCTCGCGGCGCACCTGGCGCATGATCTCGACCTCGGATTCGACGCGTGGGTAATCGATCGTTATCTTGAGCAGGAAGCGATCGAGTTGCGCCTCCGGCAACGGGTAAGTGCCCTCCTGTTCGATCGGATTCTGGGTCGCCATGACGAAGTAAAGCGCCGGCAGCGGGTAAGTGTTTTTACCGACGGTTATCTGTCTTTCCTCCATCGATTCCAGCAGCGCCGACTGTACCTTTGCAGGTGCCCTGTTGATTTCGTCGGCAACGATAACGTGATGAAACAGCGGACCCTGTTGAAACACGAAACTGCTGTCCTGCGGCCGGTAAACGTCGGTGCCGGTGAGGTCGGCCGGCAGCAGGTCGGGCGTGAACTGAATACGCTGGAAATCGCCCTCGATGCCGCTGGCCAGCGTCTTGACGGCACGCGTCTTGGCGAGGCCGGGCGGTCCCTCGACCAGGATATGGCCATCGGCCAGCAACGCCACCAGCATTCTCGACACCAGCCTTTGCTGCCCGAGGATACGCGAGTTCATGAACTCGAGTAACGACTCAAGCTGCTGTCGCGCGGTGTATGTTTCTGTTTCAGGCATGGGCCGATGTCTGCTCGGTGAATGACAAAAACCGCTGATTCGCTGAAGCCGGTTTTTCGATTTCAGCCAGAATAAACACCCTGATCGGTAATTGCCAGCCCGTGTTTGTCAGTTTAATCCGAACAGCCGGTTCGCATTGTCGAAGCTCGCGCTCGCGACCCTGTCGACAGATTCACCTCGAATTTCAGCCAGCTTTTCGGCGACTAGCCCGACCCGGCCGGGATAATTGGGTTTGCCGCGAAACGGCGCCGGTGACAGCCATGGCGCGTCGGTCTCGATCAGCAAGCGCTCGAGCGGAATTTGTCGCGCCATATCGCGAACGTTTTGCGCCTGGTGAAAGGTAACGATTCCGGAAATCGATATGTAGAAGTTCATCTCGATTGCAGCGCGCGCCATTTCCCAGCTCTCGGTGAAGCAATGCAGCACTCCGCCGACTTCCTGCGCCCTGTGCCGGCGCAGC
>JAOTUD010000689.1 GCA_029864065.1 Gammaproteobacteria bacterium
CCGTGTGGATTTCGACACAGGGTGCGCCGCATAGGATCACCGCATCGATCTGTTCGCGGCTCGCGTCGATGAACGGCGAAACCCGGGTGCCCACCTCGGCGAGCCGGGCGCAGGCGTCGCGTACCTGCTGCAATTGCCCGACCACGTCCAGCCCCCCCTCGGTGGTCAACTCCGCGCGCTTCTCGGGGACCAGGCAGACGTCTTCGGCCCTGAACTCGCAAGCGAAAGTCAGCATCTCACTGGTCACCGCCATCTCGAGATTGAGCTTGGTAGTGACAACCTGTTTCAGCAACAGCGCGTCGCGCTGCTGGATATGACGACGGTCTTCTCGCAGATGAAAAGTAATCGAATCGGCGCCCGAATACTCGGCGACCTGCGCCGCGTAAACCGGATCGGGGAAGCGCGTGCCGCGCGCCTGGCGCAAGGTCGCCACGTGGTCGATATTGACCCCCAGCGTTATCGGGTTGTTCATCTTCGTTTCATCATTTCAATCGTTACACCGCGCGATTTTAGCGTTTTTCCGTGCAAGTTAAAGTCGATAGTGCTGCGCAACACGGATTTGGCAAGGCGCAGCACGGGGTTCTGCTGGTAGCGGCCCTTTACCCAGTCGATCACGGTCCTGCCGCTGATCGAATCGCGCGCCGACTCCGCGCAGGCGATAAAACCGCTGCCGATAACGAACTGGTAGAATAGCTCAGCGCGTATCGGTTGCCCCGAGTGCGCATCCTCGGAAATATCCGGAAAATATCCCAGGGTTCGCATCAGTTCGAGCTCGAAACCGCGCAACCTGGCCTCGCCGAGCCCGTGGCTTGCCGCCCGCAGCAGCGCGAGGTAGTCATCGAAAACTTCCGGGTTGGCTTCGCCTGCAGGCAGCATAGCGCCGATCAACTCGTTGATATATAGCAATGCGAGATAATTGTGTTCGTCGATGGCAAGCGATTTCCCTTCGATCGCGGTCAGCGTTTTGAGCTCCTGCCGGCCGCTCCATCCGACCGTTAATAGCTCGAACGGCTGGTACGGCGCTTTTGCCGGGTTGCGACGAGCGCCGCGCGCCAACGCGCGGATACAGCCGTAATCGCGGGTAAACAGGTCAAGCAGCAAACTGCTGTTCTGCCAGTCGCGGCGACGCAGTATGAATGCCGCCTGGTCAGAGACTCTGGTTTCCATCGGAGTAGCCAAATGCAGCCAGCGCCTGCTCGTCGTCGGACCATTCGGCCCTGACCTTGACCCATAGCTGCAGATAAACCTTGCTGCCGACCAGCCGCTCGATATCGCCTCGCGCCAGCGAGCCGATTTTCTTCAGCAAGCTCCCGCCTTTGCCGATGACAATCGCTTTCTGCGACTTTCGTTCGACCCATATGGTCGCCGAAATTCGCGTGATATCGGGTTCCTCGATATAGTGGTCGATAGCGACCGTTATCGAGTAGGGCAGCTCCTGTTTGAGCACGCGAAACAGTTTTTCGCGCACTATCTCCGCGCTGATAAAGCGCATCGACTTGTCGGTCAGCTGATCGTCGGGGAAATGCGGAACGGCAACCGGCAGGTGGGAGACAATGAGGCGTTGCAGCCGATCCAGGTTATCGCCGGTGAGCGCCGAAACCGGCACGCATTCGGCCGCGGGGGCCTGCTGCGAAATTTTCTGCATTACCGGCAGGCAATCCTCGCGGCTCAACTTGTCTACCTTGTTGACCACGAGCAGCAGGTTTTTGTATGCGCCGACACGCTGCAGTATTTTCTCGTCGTCCCGGTTGTAATGGGTGATATCGAGCAGGACGCAAATCAGGTCTGCGTCGTCGAGCATGCTGGTGGCGGCACGATTCATGTAGCGATGGATGGCCTTGCTATTATTGTCGTGGATGCCCGGAGTGTCGACGAAGATGCATTGATACTCCTCGCTGGTCTTTATGCCCAGTATCTGGTGCCTGGTGGTCTGGGGCCGGTGCGCGGTTATGCTGAGTTTTTCACCCACCAGTGCATTCATCAACGTGGACTTGCCCGTGTTCGGTTTGCCGACCAGGGCGACATAGCCGCAGCGGAAGCCGTCGTTCATAGGCCCAGTTTATCCAGTATCTGCTGCGCCGCCTGTTGCTCTGCCTTTTTACGGCTGCTGCCCGAGCCATTACCCTGCAATT
>JAOTUD010000691.1 GCA_029864065.1 Gammaproteobacteria bacterium
AATCAATATCCTGCTTTCCTTGCGCAGCTCGGTTGCGTTGCCATATAGAAAGCCGTTCATGTCCAGCACCGGCATCAGGTTGCCGCGAATATTCGCGAGACCCTTGACCCAGTGGGTGACTCCCGGTACGCGTATCGTTTCGGGCGGAGGCAGGATTTCGCTAACGTCGTCCATTTTGGCGATCAGTGGCATCTGGTTGATCGCAAATCCGATCCCGATCCAGTCGTCGACGACGGCCTTGGCGACCGGCAGCCCGCTCGAGTTCCTGCGGCAGCGCGCATCCAGGTTTTTCAGTATTTCGAAAGGCGACGTTATCGGCATCGGCAACCTCGCTCAGTCTTCGTAGCTGCGGTCGAAACCAAGAACCTTGTTAATTCGGTTGATCAAATCGCGCTCGTCCGCCGGCTTGACGATATAATCCCTGGCGCCCTGGCGCATTCCCCATATCTTGTCGGTTTCCTGGTCCTTGGTCGTAATGATGATCACCGGGATGGCAGACGTAGCCGGGTTCCGACTCAGATCCCGTGTCGCCTGGAAACCGTTCTTGCCCGGCATGACGACATCCATCAAGATGCAATCGGGTTTTGTCTGGATCGCCTTCTCTATCCCTTCTTCGCCGTTTTTGGCAACCGACACCTCGATATCGTGGTTCATCAGCATGTTTTTGAATACATGCACTTCCGTCGGTGAATCATCAATAATTAATATATGCGTCATTCCGAGCCTACCTCTATCTTCGCGGAACCTTCCCGCCTAGCCGACATGCGTGGTTATCGCATTTATCAGGTCTTCCTTCGAAAAGGGTTTGGTCAAGTATTTTTCAGAGCCCACGATACGGCCTCTGGCGCGATCGAAAATACTGTCCTTGCTGGATAGCATGATGACCGGGGTAGCCTTGAATTTCTGGTTATTCTTGATCAGCGCGCAGGTCTGATATCCATCCAGACGCGGCATCATGATATCGACGAAAATGATATCCGGTTTGTGTTCGGTAATTTTGGCGAGCGCTTCGAAACCGTCGATAGCGGTTACCACTTCGCAACCGACCTTTTTCAACAGGGTTTCAGCGCTGCGGCGAATGGTCTTGCTGTCATCGATCACCATTACCTTGACGTTAAGGTTGGTCGATTGCTGCGCTCCATCTGCTGTCTGAGACTCGGTGTTCACGTAACCCCCGGGGATTAACAGTGGGTTTGCCCCACTTTATCAGGACAAGATTATATGGATTTTCTCAAGTAAAACCAGTGATTTATTAAAACTATATAATGTGAATTCTATGATTTTAATCGATCTTTCTCGGGCCTGGTGCGGAATTTCCATCAACATCAAAAGTAGTTCAAAAAACGCCGTTTCACAAGGTCTAGATGCGTTTAATAACAGCCGGCGCAATCGATATTTTTAATGTGCTTGCCGAGCTTAATTCAGTAAACTCCGGCTAACCGAAATTATCCTGTTCAAACGCCCTGAATGCCTGCCGTCCGCAAACTCGGAATCGTGATGGATCCCATCGAATCCATCAAACCCTGGAAAGACTCCACGCTGGCCATGATGCTGGAAGCGCAGGCGCGCGGCTGGCAGTTATTCTACTTCCTGCTCGACGATATTTTCCTCGATAACGCTAGCGCCATGGGGGACTTCCGAACGCTTGCCGTGCACGACGACAATGAACACTGGTTCGACTATCTCGAGGCCGGTCGCTGCCGACTGGACGAGCTCGACGTGATCCTGATGCGCAAGGATCCACCCTTCGATCTCGAATACATCTACTGCACCTATATCCTGGAGCAGGCCGAAGAAAACGGCGTACTGGTCATCAACAAGCCGGCCAGCCTGCGCGACTGCAACGAAAAGCTTTTTACCCGGGTGTTCCCGCAATGCTGCGTCGAAACCCTGGTGAGCCGCAAATCCGCAAACCTCAAGGCTTTTATCGCCCAGCACCGGGACGTCATCGTCAAGCCCCTCGATGGCATGGGCGGCCAGTCGATCTTTCGCGTGCAGGCCGGGGACCTGAACACCAATGCGATTATCGAGGCGGTCTCCAAGAATGGTCGCTCCCAGACCATGGCGCAACGCTATATCCCGGAAATCAGGGACGGCGACAAGCGCATCCTGCTGATCGACGGGAT
>JAOTUD010000692.1 GCA_029864065.1 Gammaproteobacteria bacterium
CCCAGCGGCGCGACGTCCTCCTCCACCAGTTCCAGGGCGCCGAGTTCGCGGGCGCGCTCGGCGTCCCCGAGCTGCAACGCGCGCATCAACGGCACCGCGAAAATCCCGGGCGGCGCGAGACCTTCGAGCCTGTCGCCGGGTATCACCGCGCCACCGACCGGATGCCCACTAACCGTATCGCCAGGGCTGATATCGAAAACGGTGACCTGCCGCTGGCCGGCGCCGAGAAAAGCCTGCCCCGGCGGCAGCGGGCGCCCGCACAGCGGTGATCCGGCCAGGATGCGCGTAGCTGCGTCGACCAGCTCACCGGCGAGCAACTGGCCGAGGTCGGCGCCGGGCGTCACCTGGAGACAGCGCGGATTTGTTACCCCATTACCGCCGATCGAAATCACGCGACGTAACCACGGAGTACCATGCAGCAGCAAGTGCCCGAACGCGATCGCTTCCTGGTAACCAAGATGCCAGACTTGCCCGCCGGCGAAACCAATCGGGCACAGGGCGTTGATATGGACGCCCGGTAATCCGGCTGTAGGACCCCCACCGAACGGCACGCAGCGAACACGATCGCCGGCCTCAAGAGCCAGCGCATGATCGGGGGCGTGGCAAACGTATAGCGGCGCCTCGCTGATGCTTGCCAGCGCCTTCGTCGCGGCACGAAACTCGTCGCTAAAGGATTCGATGACCGGCCGCGCTTCGGGCGCCTGCGGTTCTGCGTCCAGCGCGGTAATGAATATCGCCGCGGGTTTGCCGTCGGGATCCGGGATATTGCCGAACGGCCGCGTGCGCAGGCTGCTCCAGACGCCGCAAGCGAGCATGAAGGCGCGCATCGAATCCCTGGTGTAATCGGCAGGTGCGTCGTAACGGGTCGAACCCGGCGCATCGTCGACATCGATTTGCACCGATACCAGCCTGCGCCGCGCACCCCTTTCTATACGGGCTATCCTGCCGGCGGCCGGCGCGCTAAAACGGATATCGGGTCGTCGCGCGTCGCGCATCAGCGCGGCGCCGGCGGACACGGTTTCTCCCTCGGCGCATAGCAGCTCCGGGTTGACGCCACGGTAATCGCGCCCGAGCAGGGCGACGCGCGTCACGTCTCTGGATTCAAGGTCGAGCGACCCCTTCATAAAGCTTCCCTTGTTGCGGCATCATCGCGCCAGATTCTAGCCAGCCAATGGCCGCATTTACTGATCCATGTCAGTTTGGCGCCGGGTTTCGAGTCACCGCAGGGGCCGATCGCCGATTGCCTGCCGATTAAGCGGCCCGCGCCGCACAATAGCGCGATCGCCGCGGCCCGCGCCACTATCAATCCTGGTTGATGCTCGACAGCATCTGCGCGAGCGCGCGGATGTGCTCGGGTCCGGTGCCACAGCAACCGCCGACAATCTGGACGCCGTAGTCGCGGATCCAGCTTTCGATAACCGCGGCATACTCTTGCGGCGAACTGACCGCCTCGTAACGCCAGTCGGGCAGAATCAGCTTGCCGGTTTCAGCGTAGGCAAGCGTCGGCCCCGACCAGTGTTCGCGCAATATCCTGAGCGCGGGTGCGGTGTTCTCGACCCGCGTGTGCATGATACCGGCGGCCTGCCCGCCAAGCGGTTTGAGCGCTTCGACCATTTCCCCGAAATCGTGGGTGCTGGTGGTATCGTCCCTGTTCTTCCAGCGCAGGCTACGCACGTCGACGCCATTGTCGGCCATCATCGCGCTATATCCGATCCAGACCGGCAAACCGGTCGCAACCGCGGCCTCTATGACGATGCTCGCGTTCTCGATGTCGCGCATCATTTCGGCGATGATCAGGTCCACCCCGGCTTCCGCCAGCACCTCGGCAAGTTCCCGGTAGCTCGTGGCCACGTGCTCGCCTGTCGCTACTTCGTGATTGCTGGTCAGCGGCGGCATGCTCGACATCGAACCGGCGATGTACACATCCCCGGTGGCCACGTTGTCGCGTGCCTGTTGCGCCAGCTGCACCGACTTGAAATTGAGCAGCTTGGCTTCGTGGCCGAGGTTGATGCTTTCGAGAACATGGCGAGCGGTGGAATAAGTGTTGGCGGTGATGACCTGCGCGCCCGCTCTGATATAATCCTCGTGCACTTCGCGCACCTGGTCGGGATGGGTCTTGGTGGTC
>JAOTUD010000087.1 GCA_029864065.1 Gammaproteobacteria bacterium
AGGTGCCGGGCTATCGCCTCACGCTGGATATGCCTTGTTATCTCGCGGTGATCACCTACGCCGACAGCCGCGACCTGAGAAAAATGATATACCGGGCCTATGTCACACGTGCTTCAGACCAGGGGATTACCGATAAAATCTGGGATAATGCGCATAACATGCAGCTAATTGTCGCTAAAAGGCAGGAAAAAGCTAAATTGCTAGGTTACGGAAACTATGCGGAGTACTCGCTCGAGACCAAGATGGCCGAGTCGGTCGAGCAGGTTACAGAATTCCTGCAGGACCTGGCGGCGCGTTCGCGCGAGGCCGCCATCGGCGAAGTCGAAGAACGCCAGGCATTCGCCGAGTCGCTTGGTTTCGAAGGCGAACTGGAGGCCTGGGACTATGCTTATTACAGCGAAAAACTCAAGCAGAAGCGTTATCGCATATCGGATGAAGACCTCAAGCCATATTTTTCCGACAGCCGGGTGATCAACGGTCTGTTCGAAATCGTCGCCAGGCTTTACCAGGTCCGTATCAGCCGCGTCGAAGACGATATCGATCGCTGGGACGACGCGGTCGGTTTTTACCAGATCGAGGATCGGCACGGCGATATCATCGGCCGTTTCTTCCTCGATCTCTATGCCCGCGAGAACAAGCGCGGCGGCGCCTGGATGGACGAGTGCGTAAACCGCTACCACATCGATGGCAAGACTCAGGTTCCGGTCGCCTACCTGACCTGCAATCTTACCCCCCCGATCGGCGAGGAACCGGCGCTGTTCACCCATGACGAGGTGATAACGCTTTTCCACGAGTTCGGCCACGGACTGCACCATATGCTGACCCGGGTCGACGTGCCCGATGTTGCCGGCATCAACGGCGTCGAGTGGGACGCGGTCGAGTTGCCAAGCCAGTTCATGGAAAACTTTTGCTGGGAACGCGCTGCATTAATGCTGTTCGCGCGACATTACCAGACCGACGAAGCCTTGCCGGACGCGCTCTACCAGCGAATGATCGATGCGAAAAACTTTCACAGCGCGCTGCAGATGCTGAGGCAGATCGAATTCGCCTCGTTCGACATTCGCCTGCACCAGCAGGTGGATATCTCATCGGCCGAGCAAATCCAGGCAATCCTCGATGAAGTTCGTGCCGAGGTATCCGTCGTCAAAACCCCGAAAATCAACCGCTTCCAGAACGGCTTCTCACATATTTTTGCAGGCGGTTATGCCGCGGGTTATTATAGCTACAAATGGGCGGAGGTCCTGTCGGCCGATGCCTTTGCTGCATTTGAAGAAGAAGGGATTTTCAATCCTGAAACCGGGCAAAGATTTCTGCAATGCGTACTCGAACAGGGCGGCTCCAGACCGGCACTGGAATCGTTTCGCTGTTTTCGTGGCCGCAATCCGCAAATCGATGCATTATTGAAGCATAGTGGAATTAACTAACCGATGTTAAAACAGTTTTTTATGGGCCTGGCCCTGGTTGCGAGCCTGTCCGCGGTGTCCGCGCAGGAGACTGTTGAGCAGGATGCGACGGTTGAGGCGGTTGAGACGGTTGAGACGGTTGAGCAGGACAAGGACAGGCAATACGTCACCGACCAGTTGCGGCTGTCGCTGTACGCGCAGGCCAATTCGGCGAGCCAGGTGATCAAGCTGCTGCAATCGGGCGATATCCTCGAAATCGAACAGGTGCAGGGCCCCTATGCCCTGGTCAACACGCCGAACGGAACCCGAGGATGGGTCAAGCGGGGTTTTCTCGTGACCAAGCCGACCTCGAACCTGTTGCTTGCCGAGGAGAGACAAAAGAATCAGAGCTTGGTGGCCGAGCTCGAAAAACTCAACAATAGCAAGGTTGTCATCGATCAATACGAAAAGGACATGGACCGGCTGGTCGAGCAGGTCGGCGCGCTGGAGATGGAAAAGCAGAAGGCAAACGACGAAATCGCCGAGTTGAAGCTCGAAATCGAAGCGAAGCAGATCGAAATCGACAGAAAAGACGAAACCAGCGCTCCCGCCATACTCGTCTTGTGGGATACCGTCAGAAATCACTGGCCCATCGTGTCGCCGCTATTGCTCGTCGTCATTCTGTTGACCTATCTGGTCAGTAAACAAATCGTCGAGGCTCGTATCAGAAGCAAGTTCCACGGAATCAAGATCTGGTAAATGGAATACCGGGATCTGCGAGATTTCATCAACCAGCTTGAGAAAAACGGCGATCTCAAACGTATCGGACAACGCGTTGACCCAAACCTCGAGATAACCGAAATCGCAACCCGCGTGCTGCGCTCGGGTGGACCGGCGCTTTTGTTCGAGCAGCCAGGCGACAGCAAGATACCGCTGCTGGCGAATCTTTTCGGTACCGAAAAGCGCGTTGCGCAGGCGCTGGGCGAGGATAACGCTACCTCTCTGCGGGAAGTGGGCAAATTGCTCGCGTTTCTGAAGGAGCCTGCGCCGCCAAGGGGTTTCAAGGAAGCCATGCAGACCCTGCCAATTTATAAAAAAATCCTCGATATGTCGCCCAAAATGGTCAACAAGCCCAAATGCCAGGAAATCCAGCTGCGTGGCGACGATGTCGACCTGTCGATTCTGCCGATCCAGACCTGCTGGCCCGGCGATGCCGCGCCATTGATTACCTGGGGCCTTGTCACCACACGGGGACCCATTAAGCATCGGCAGAACCTCGGTATTTACCGGCAGCAACTGATCGCACGCAACCGCTTGATCATGCGTTGGCTATCGCATCGGGGCGGAGCGCTCGATTACCTGGAATGGAAACAGCACAAAGCCGACGAACCGTTTCCGATATCTGTGGTGCTGGGCTGCGACCCGGCCACCATTCTCGCCGCGGTGACGCCGATTCCGGACTCGCTGGCGGAATATGCTTTCGCGGGCCTGCTGCGCGGGTCAAAAACGGAGGTTGCGAAATCGCTGCTGTCGGACCTCGTGATTCCGGCGCGTGCCGAGATCGTGCTGGAAGGTTTTATCTACCCCAACGACGAGGCCGAAGAGGGGCCATTCGGCGATCACACGGGTTATTACAATGAAGTCGATCGCTTCCCGGTGTTTACGGTAGAAGCGATGAGCATGCGCCGCAACCCGGTGTACCACAGCACCTACACCGGACGGCCACCCGACGAACCGTCGGTACTCGGACTCGCACTCAACGAGGTATTCATCCCGATTCTGCAAAAGCAGTTTCCGGAGATAATCGATTTTCATTTGCCGGCGGAAGGCTGTTCCTACCGGGTTGCCATCGTCAGTATCAGGAAGCAATACCCGGGTCACGCCAAACGCGTGATGATGGGCGTCTGGTCGTTTTTGCGCCAGTTCATGTATACCAAGTTCGTTATCGTCGTAGACGACGATATCAATGCCCGCAGCTGGGAAGACGTGATCTGGGCGGTTTCGACCCGCACCGACCCGGCGCGCGATATCACGCTGGTCGAGAACACGCCCATCGATTATCTCGATTTCGCGTCGCCGGTTTCGGGGCTGGGATCGAAAATGGGGCTCGATGCGACCAACAAGTTTCCCGGCGAAACCAGCCGGGAATGGGGCGAACCAATCTCGATGTCGGCCGAGGTAATCGAGAAAATAGACGCGCTCTGGCCGCAGCTGGGGCTCGACTGAAACGTGGTTTTGCACAGCCTCGAGAATTCGACGATAATCACCCCTGTCTATTAGCGACGGGTATGGAGGGAACATGCGCTCAATCATGGTGTTAAATTCCAAAGGCGGGTCGGGCAAGAGTACGATCGCCACCAGTATCGCGAGTTACTACGCCTCCCAGGGTAAGCGAGTCGTGCTGGCGGATTGCGATCCGCAGGCCTCCAGCCTCGAATGGCTGGCGGTGAGACCCAGCGGCCGCAGCTCTATCATCGGTGTCGACGGCGCCAGCGGTAACCTCCGCATCCCGCGCAGCGCGGATTATGTTGTCTACGACACCCCCGCCGCGGTGCACGGCAAGGAATTAAGTGCATTCCTGCGGCGCGCCCAGAGCATCATCATCCCGGTACTACCATCACCGATCGATATGCGCGCAGCTACCCCGTTTATACAGAAAGTGCTAGACAATTCTCGGGTGGCACGCAAGGAGGCGCGGGTGGCGCTGATCGCGAATCGCTGCCGCGAAAATTATAATATCTATCACCAGCTGGATACTTATCTGCGCAAGGTTCGCAAGGCGCCGTTCATCAGCGTGCTGCGCGAAACCCAGAACTACGTGCGCGCGGCGGAAAGGGGGCTCGGTATTTTTGAGCTCGCACCCTATTCGGTGCGACGCGACCTGGATCAGTGGGATCCGATTATCCGTTGGCTCGCCAGCAAGCGCAGCCAGCCGGCTAACTGATCCTATCAGGGTTCGCGCTTATCAGATCACACTGATGCCAGCGGGCGAGCGTTTCCTTTGCCCCGCTGACAAAATCATTCTGAACGCGGCGCACGCGGCAAATATCCTGATTCCGTATAGCTGTCGTGGCGGGCAGTGCGGTTCCTGCCTGGGCAGGGTTTTGACGGGCAGGATTCATTACCCGAATGGGCTGCCGCAAGCGATCAGCGATTCTCAGGACCGGGCCGGGTACGCGCTATTTTGCAGCGCGCTTGCCGTCTCCGACCTGACCATCGAGCTTGTCAGGCCGAACCTGTGACGCAGTAAATATCAGGCGAAGGCGGCGATCACCGCCTGTTCGGCGTGAAGCGCGGTGGTATCGTAAAGCCTGACAGCGGTATGGCGTTGTTCGATCAGCATTCCGATTTCGGTACAGCCCAGTATGACGCCATCGATGCCCTGCTGGTTCAGGCGGTCGATGATGGCGAGATAAACCTCCCGGGATTCCGCATCGACCTGTCCCTGGCAAAGCTCCTGGTAAATAATATCGTGCACCATCTGTCGATCGTGGTGTTCGGGGACAACGACCTCGATACCGTAGCGCTCGTTGATCCGGTCCCGGTAAAAATCGAGTTCCATCGTAAAAGCGGTGCCCAGCAGCCCGACCCGGCTGACACCATCCTGTTTCAGCACCGCGCCGGTGGCGTCGGCTATATGCAGCAGCGGGATGCTGACGCTTGCGGCTACCTCGTCGGCAACGCGGTGCATCGTATTGGTTCCGATAAGAAAGAAATCCGCGCCCCCGGCTTCCAGCCTGCGTGCCGCATCGACCAGCACTGCGGCGGCGCCATCCCAGTCGCCGGCGTGTTGCAGCGCCTCGATCGGAGCGAAATCGACGCTGAACATCAGCATCCGGGCGGAGTGCAGACCCCCCAGCCGCTGTTTGACGGCATCGTTGATCAGGCGGTAATACAGGGCGCTGCTTTGCCAGCTCATCCCTCCGATCAGGCCAATTGTCTTCACCAGTTCCGCTTCCCCTTAAAAAATTGCACTATAACAGTAACAAGATGCCTTTTTTCGAGTTCACCATGGCGTTGCCGACGCCCAAAATCCACTCCATTTACGAGGGTTGGGCACGCTATATCCTGGTGGAATCCGATCAGGGCTTAAAGCTGCAGTTACCCGCGGCCAATTTCCGCGAGCATGTAACCCGGAACGGGATTCATGGCCGCTTTCGCGTCGAGGTCGATGCGAACAACAAAATCCTGGCGCTGCGCAAACTCTAGCCGGAGTGAACGCGCTGGGCCTGCTTGGCCGCTAGCTTGAGGGTTTTGCGCTTACGCGCTTGTTTCGCGGCATCCGCCCCGATATGCAGTTCCCCCCGATTATTTGCGAGTCGAACCTGCTTCTCACGTTCGCGAAAACGATCTTTTTCGGATTCGCTCTTGTCGTCGTGGCAGGCGGGGCAGCTGACGCCCGGCTGGTATTTATCGCTCGCCTTGTCGGCCTCGGTAATCGGCCTGCGGCACGCGTGGCATTGATCGAAACTGCCCTTTTGCAGCGCGTGGTTGACGCTGACGCGATTGTCAAACACGAAACACTCGCCCTGCCACATCGATTCGCCCTCGGGCACTTGCTCGAGGTATTTCAGAATCCCGCCCTGCAAATGGTAGACCTCGTCGAAACCCCGCTCGCGCAGGTAAGCGGTCGCCTTTTCGCAACGTATCCCGCCGGTACAGAACATCGCCACCTTGCGATGCCGTTGCGGGTCGAGGTTGTTTGCCGCGTAAGCCGGAAACTCGCGAAAGGATTGCAGCTCGGGATGAACCGCTCCGGCAAAGCTGCCGATAGCCGACTCGTAGTCGTTGCGGGTGTCGATAACGGTGACTTCGGGATCGCTGATCAACTGATTCCAGTCGGCAGGACTGACATAGGTACCCGCGTTCGACGGATCAATTCCGTCGACGCCCATGGTCACGATTTCGCGTTTCAATTTGACGCGGGAACGGTAGAACGGCATTTCCTCGTCGTAAGACAACTTGCAATCGAGGTCACGCAGCCTCGGGTCCCGGCGTAGATACTCGAGCAGGGTCTCGATGTCCCCCTCGCTGCCCGCCACGGTTCCGTTGATGCCTTCCGCGGCCAGTAACAGGGTGCCGCGAACCCGATTGTCGAGCATCACGCGCAGCAGCGGTTGCCGCAGGGATTCGAAATTATCGAGCCGCACAAACCGGTACAGCGCAGCGATCAGGATACGAGATGACATGAGCCTCCTGGAGCGTAAATCCAGAGCTAAACCGAAAGGCCGCTTATTCTATCCGCAGCGCCGCTAAAATTAAAGCCGGATTCCACCGCGCTCACAAGACCCGGCGTCGTTCAGCTGCGAGTGGACACTCCAGCAACCGCCACAATCAATCGACGGTCTTGCCGATAACGTCGATATGATGGTCAATAAAATCGATCTGGTCGCCGGCGCGAATTTTTTTGCGCTTACGGGTCTCGACCTCTCCGTTCACGGAGACGAGGCCGTCCTCGATCGCCTGCTTGGCATTGCCGCCGCTGTCGGCTAGCCCCTCGAACTTGAGAATCTTGTAGAGTTCAACAAACTCGGATTCCAGCTCGGCAATGATATTTTCTGATTCGCTCATGGCTATTCGTCGAAGTCGATATGGATATCGTCCGGGTAGGGCTGACCCCTGCCGCTCTCGATACAGGATTTTATGCTCATCATGAAGATCGCCCACTTGGTGCTGCAGTGGGCAAGAAATTCATCCGATTTTTGCCAATTATAGTGGCTGAAGTTAACAATAGTCTGTTTTTCATCCTGGCTTAACTCAAAAAGGACCTCCGTACCCATCCAGGCGTTCGGCAGTTCACCGTGGTGTCGCCAGCGCACCAGCCGATCCGCTATCAGCTCGATCACCTCGAAGCGCGGACCGTCGTCGCCGAAGCGAAAATGGATAATCGAACCGACCTCGCCGGCCCCGCCGGTATCCGTGGTCCACCACCGGGACAGGCCGGCGTCGGTGGTCAGCAATTCGTAAATCCCGGCTGCACTGCCCTTGATGCCGACGCGATGTCTGATTTCCGCCATCGCGCTAGTTTAAACGTTTTGATGACAACTGGAAAAGACTTGGAGAGAATACGCGCTGGTCACCATAGAGGCGCAACATGATCCAGTGGTACCCGGGACACATGCACAAGGCGGGCAAGGAGTTCGCAAAGATTCTGCCGCAGGTCGATCTCGTGATCGAGGTGCTGGATGCGCGGCTGCCCGGATCGAGCGAAAACCCGCTGTTGTCGAAGCTGCGGCGCGACAAGCCCTGCATCAAGCTACTCAACAAGGCCGACCTGGCCGACCCGGAGCGGTTGCAGGCCTGGATAACGGACCTGGAGCGGCACCAACAGGTCAAGACCCTGGTTTGCAGCGCCGAAGATAATGCCATTGCCGGGTTGCCCAGCCTGTGCCGCGCACTGGTGCCCGCTCGCAAAAATCGCTCGGCGATGGTTTACGCGCTGATCGCGGGGATTCCGAACGTCGGTAAATCGACCCTGATTAACCGGCTGGCGGGTCGCAGCATCGCCAAAACCGGCAACGAGGCCGCGTTAACCCGCAGGCAACAGCGCATCGAAATTTCTGCTGAACTAACCCTGATCGATACGCCTGGCATGCTGTGGCCGAACATCGAGAATCCTGCGAGTGGTTACCGGCTCGCGGCGACCGGCGCCATTCGCGAAACCGCGCTCGAGATGCAGGAAGTCGCCAGCTTCATCGCCGAATTCCTGCTCGAAAATTACCCCGAGCGAGTCGTACAGCGCTATGATATCGATCCACTGCCGGCATCCGACATCGAGTTGCTCGAGGCGATTGCGCGCAAGCGTGGCTGTATCGTATCCGGTGGCAGGGTAGACCTGGAAAAAGTTTCGCGCCTTTTGATCGGCGAATTTCGCGCGGGGGACCTTGGTCGGGTATGCCTCGAAACG
>JAOTUD010000693.1 GCA_029864065.1 Gammaproteobacteria bacterium
CGGCCTGCGGTATGGTCCGCGGAAATCCGTCCAGCAGGTAGCCATTTTTGCAATCTTCCTGCTGCAGCCTTTCTTCCATGATGCCCATGATCAGCTCATCGGTCACCAGGTTGCCCGCTTTCATCGCCGCCGCGGCCTGTTTGCCAAGCGCGGTGCCCGCGGCGACCGCCGCGCGCAGAATGTCGCCGGTGGATATCTGCACCGATCCGTCTTGCGCCATCAACGCCTTGGCGATCGTGCCCTTACCGGCGCCGGGAGGTCCCAACAGGATGATTTTCATGGATTTTCCTCGATGGTTTGGTCGTAATGGTTTCATTCTCCGGTTTTAAGCCGGGATGACAATATCAATCTGGCAAAACTTCCAGCCGCCGGTCAGGCGCCCGTTACGGTAACGGTAACGCGGCGTCGATGGGCGCGGTAGCGATGTTCCCACAGGAAAAGCCCCTGCCAGGTCCCGAGCGCGAGCCTGCCAGAGCTTACCGGTATCGTGATTTCAGTTTGCGTCAGCACCGAGCGAATATGGGCGGCCATGTCGTCTGCGCCCTCCTGGTCGTGCAGATAAGCAGGGTCGCCATCGACGACCAGCCTGGCAATGTAATTCTCGAGGTCCCGACGTACGTCGGCATCGGCGTTTTCGGTAATGATCAACGAGGCGCTGGTGTGGTGAATGAATACGTGACAAAGTCCCCGGTCGACCGACGAGCGGCGCAGCACCTGTTCGACCTCGCCGGTGATGTCGATCGTCGCGCGGCCCCGGGTCTGAATACTTATCGTCTGCTGCTCGAACATCGCATCATTCTATCACCGTCGAAAACCTCGTGCGTAAACGGCAAACGCAGGCCATGCCGCAAGTCGCGCATATTCCCGGTGTTGCCCGTGGGCTAAACGGAAGCGAGTTTAGCAGGGGCCTGCTGCGACTGCGTTGGATCGAGGATCGTCGGCGCGAGGTAATCGTCGCTGGAATCCGGGTAGTCGAGGGTGAAGTGCAGCCCGCGGCTTTCCTTGCGCGCCAGCGCCGAGCGGATGATCAGTTCGGCGACCACGACCAGGTTGCGCAATTCGAGCAGATCGGGCGATACCTTGTAGTTGCCGTAGTACTCGTTGATTTCGCTCTTCAGCAACTCGGTTCGACGCAGCGCGCGCGCAAGCCGCTTGTTGGTGCGCACGATGCCGACGTAGTCCCACATGAAGCGGCGCAGCTCGTCCCAGTTGTGCGACACGACGATATCCTCGTCGGAGTCGGTCACCTGCGACTCGTCCCAGCGCTTCAGCGCCGGCAAAGTCTCGGTGGTATCGATTTCGCCGGCAATGCTGCGCGCCGCCGCGCGTGCGAACACCAGGCATTCGAGCAACGAATTGCTGGCCAGGCGATTGGCGCCGTGCAGGCCGGAGTAGGTCACCTCGCCGACAGCATAGAGGTTTTGCAGATCGGTACGCCCATCGATATCGATCATGACGCCGCCGCAGGTGTAATGCGCCGCGGGTACCACCGGTATCGGTTGCCGCGTAATGTCGATATCGAACTTCAGGCATTGCTGGTAGATAGCCGGGAAATGCGATTTAATAAAGGCGCGGCTCTTGTGGCTGATGTCCAGGTATACGCAATCGATGCCGAGTCGCTTTATTTCATGATCGATGGCGCGCGCGACGATATCGCGCGGTGCGAGTTCCGCGCGCTGGTCGAAACGCGGCATGAATCGTTCGCCGTCGGGCAACAACAGTTTTCCGCCCTCGCCGCGAACGGCCTCGGTAATCAGGAAAGTTCTCGCCTCGGCGTGGTAGAGGCAGGTGGGGTGAAACTGGTTGAATTCCAGGTTGGCAACCCTGCAACCGGCGCGCCAGGCCAGCGCGATGCCGTCACCGGTGGAACCGTCGGGATTGCTGGTGTAGAGATAAACCTTGCTCGCACCGCCGGTGGCAAGAATCGTCTTGTGCGCCTCGAATACGTCGACGTGCTGATTGGCTCGATTGAAGGCGTAAAGACCTGCGCAACGGCCTTCCCGGCAAATCAGGTCTACCGCGACATGCTGAAAAAAGACCTTGATGTTACGGCGCTCCGCGATATGCGCCTTGAGGGTTTGCTGCATCGCCATGCCGGTGGTATCGGCCGCGCGCACCACA
>JAOTUD010000694.1 GCA_029864065.1 Gammaproteobacteria bacterium
AACGACCCGATCGGGCGGCATCCGTGGCCGGGAATGCAGCATGGCTCGAACAGCGACTCGCGGGCGCGGGCCCGCCGCTGGTCATCGATGGCGGCATGGGCACCGAACTGCAGAAACGGGGCGTGCCGATGGACGGCAGGGTGTGGAGCGCGACCGCTAACCTGACTCATCCGGACGCGGTGCGCGCGGCGCACGAGGCCTATATCGGGGCCGGCGCCGAGGTCATCATCACCAACACATTCTCGGCCGCGCGTCACATGCTGGAGCCGGCAGGGCTCGGCGACAGGGTTCGCGAAATCAATCTGAACGCGGCGCAGGCCGCGCGCCTGGCGCGCGCCAACGCCGCCACCGGGCCGGTGGCGATAGCCGGTTCCATCTGTGAATGGACCACGGCCGGTGATGCGCGCTGGAATTCGCCGCGTGCGGTTGGCGCAGCGGCGCGCGAGCAGGCGCGGCTGCTGGTCGAGGCGGGGGTCGACCTGATCGCGCTGGAGATGTGCGAACGGCTGGAATATACCGTCGCGGTGGTCGAGGCCGCGCTGGACACCGGCCTGCCGGTCTGGATCGGCGTCAGCGCGCGGGTATTCCCGGAGCTGGATTACGTCTCGGTATTCGACCTGCCCGAGCTCGATTTCGAAACCCTGGTGCAGGGTGTCGCGGGCTACCCGGCGGCAATGTTGGCGATCATGCATACGCCGGTGCCGGACGTAGCGCGCTCATGGGAGATCGTGAAGCGTTACTGGGACGGACCCGTCGGTATCTACCCGGAATCCGGATATTTCACGATGCCCAACTGGAATTTCGTCGACATCATCGAAGCCGCTGCGCTGGCCGCGGCGGCGCGAACCTGGGTTGACGACGGGGCGCGCATGGTCGGCGGCTGTTGCGGTCTGGGCCCGGAGCATATCGCCGCGCTGCACCGGGCTTTCGGTCGCGCAAGCGAATCGTAAACACGATGAATCCGCTGCCTGTTAGCGCTGGTTCCATTCGGTAAGGGTTTCCCGTTGCGAGTTGGCAGCAGGGAAGTTCACTAGCGTATATTGATGAGTGGTTAAGCATGATAGAAATTCGACCCAGTGAAGAACGCGGCCCCGCCGATCACGGCTGGCTCAAGAGCCGCCACAGTTTTTCCTTTGCTAGCTACTACGACCCGCGGCACATGGGCGTATCGGCGCTGCGCGTGATCAACGACGACAAGGTGATTCCGGGCGCTGGTTTCGGCGCCCATTCCCACCGCGACATGGAAATTATCAGTTATGTCAAGAGGGGCAGGATCGAGCATGAGGACAGCATGGGTAACGTCGAGCAATTGCCGGCCGGGGAATTCCAGCTGATGAGCGCCGGCACCGGCGTGACCCATAGCGAATACAACCCGTCCAGCACCGAGGCACTCGAGTTCCTGCAGATCTGGATTCAGCCCAACGTGATTGGCATCGAGCCTGGCTACCAACAGAAGAGATTCGAGGACAGGTCTGGACTGCAACTGATCGCCTCGGCCGACGCGCGCGACGGCTCGCTGCTGCTGCACCAGGATGCAAGCCTGTACCAGCTGCGCCTGAACGCCGGCGAATCCGCATCGCTTGAGCTGGCCGCGGGCAGAACCGTTTACGTCCACGTGGTAGCGGGAAGCATCAGGGTGAACGGCGCACGGCTGGGTGAGGGCGATGGCGCGAAGGTTGCCGAAACCGACCGCGTCGAATTCGAGGGCGTGGACGAAAGCGAGGCGCTGGTCTTCGACCTGCCCTAGCCCGCATATCTCACCGTTTTACGTAGCGAGGGCGCCGTCGGGAGTACAGCTCGTCACCGTGCGCTTTGCGTCCGCAGCAGGAAATCGGTGAGATTTGCGGGCTAAGCTTCGCTACGCAGGTACCGCCGCGGTAGGTGAGCCTTGCCTCCCGGTTGCGTTACAGGTGGTCCCTGGTCAACAGGCCGGCGCCCTGTTCGTCGATGATTTGCCGCGCCTTTGCGACCGAGTGGTCGATCGCGGCCTGCAGGTCGGCGTTTTGATCGGCGCGGATAAACTGCAGGCGTTTGATCTCGCCGCCAGCTTCTCCGCTGATATACCCGGCGGTGCGATACTTGCCGTCCTCGTTGATCGGTGCGGCTTCGATCGCAAAAC
>JAOTUD010000695.1 GCA_029864065.1 Gammaproteobacteria bacterium
GGCCTGGTCGGCATCGTGCAAAACGATATCAAGCGCGTGATCGCGTATTCGACCCTGTCACAGCTCGGCTACATGACCGTGGCGCTTGGCGCGTCGGCCTATTCGGCCGCGATTTTCCACCTGATGACACACGCGTTTTTCAAGGCGCTGCTGTTCCTCGCGGCAGGTTCGGTCATCATCGCGATGCACCACGAACAGGATATCCGCAAAATGGGCGGGCTCAGGAAATACATGCCGATCACCTACTGGGTGTCGCTGATCGGCTCGCTCGCGCTGATCGGTTTTCCCGGGTTTTCGGGTTACTTTTCCAAGGATGCGATCCTGATCGCGACGCAGAATGCCAACGTCTGGGGCGCCGGGTACGCTTACCTGGCGGTGCTGCTCGGCGTTTTCGTCACCGCGTTTTACTCCTTCCGCATGTTTTTCCTCGTGTTCCACGGCGAGGGGCGCATGGATGAGCATACACGTGAGCATTTGCATGAAACCCCATGGGTGGTAACCGGACCGCTGATTGCGCTGGCGATTCCGTCGGTGATCATCGGCTGGATCACGATCGATACCGTGCTGTTCGGCGGCCTGTTCGATCGCGCGATCATCATTTTCGAGGAACATGGCGCGATGGCCGCGGTCGCCGAGGCTTTCCACGGTTCGCTCAGTTTCGTATTGCACGGCTTCGCCGGACCGGCGGTTTACCTGGCCGGCCTCGGAGTATTCGCCGCCTGGTGGATATACCTGAAACGACCGGAACTCGCGGCGCAGATCAGGCAAAAACTGGAATTCCCGTACCGGGTTCTGGATAACAAGTATTATTTCGATCGTTTCAACGAGATTGTATTTGCCGCGACCGCGAGGGGGGTCGGGCAGCTGTTGTGGCGTCTCGGCGATGCGTTGTTGATCGACGGACTGGTCGTCAACGGCAGCGCACGTCTGGTGGGCTGGGTCTCGGGCGTGGTGCGCCACGTACAGACCGGTTATTTGAATCATTACGCGTTTGCGATGATTTCGGGGCTGATCCTGTTGCTGGGATGGGTTGTGCTGGGCTAAAGCAAAATAAAAACAAAAGGTAACCGTTAAACTATGTACGCAGAATGGCCACTTTTGAGCCTCGTGATCTGGACGCCGATACTCGGTGGCGTACTGGTATTGTTCGCCGGCGACAAGGATCCGTCCGGGGCGCGCAAGATCGCGCTGGTGGTGTCGATCGTAACCTTCCTGTTGACCCTGCCGCTGTACACGCTGTTCAATACCGAAACCTACCTGATGCAGTTCGTCGAGCGTCACGACTGGATCCCGGCGTTCAACATCGAGTATTACGTCGGTATCGACGGGATCTCGATGCCGTTGATCCTGCTGACGTCGTTTACCACGGTAATCGTCATCATTTCGGCCTGGGAAGTCATACAGTACCGGGCGTCGCAATACCTGGCGGCCTTCCTGTTCATGGAAGGCTTCATGATCGGCACTTTTTCGGCGCTCGACGCGGTGCTGTTCTACATTTTCTTCGAGGCCATGCTGATTCCGATGTTTCTCGTTATCGGCGTGTGGGGCGGTGCCAACCGGATTTACGCGACGCTGAAGTTTTTCCTGTACACCTTCATCGGTTCGGTGCTGTTGCTGGTGGCGCTGATTTACATGTATACCAAGTCCGGCAGCTTCGCGATTATCGATTTCCACTACCTGCGGCTGTCGATGACCGAGCAGGTGCTGATATTCCTCGCATTCCTGGTCGCCTTCGCGGTCAAGGTGCCGATGTGGCCGGTACATACCTGGTTGCCCGATGCGCACGTCGAGGCGCCGACCGGTGGTTCGGTAATCCTGGCGGCCATCATGTTGAAGATCGGTGGCTACGGCTTTCTGCGCTTCAGCCTGCCGATCACGCCGGACGCGAGCGCCGAGCTCGACTGGCTGATCATCACGATGTCGTTGACGGCGGTGGTTTATATCGGTTTCGTCGCGCTGGTGCAGCGCGATATGAAGAAACTGATCGCCTATTCTTCGATCGCGCACATGGGTTTCGTCACGCTCGGATTCTTCGTCGTGTTCCGTATCGTGAATTCGGGTCACGGCGAGCAGGGCGCCGGGCTTGCGCTCGAGGGTGGCATGGTGCAAATGGTATCG
>JAOTUD010000696.1 GCA_029864065.1 Gammaproteobacteria bacterium
AACCGCGCGTCGGCATCAACCACGCCACCATATCGCCCTACGGCGCCTACCGCTGCCGCGATGGCCTCGATATCGTCATCGCGATTCAAAACGAACGCGAATGGCGCAATTTCTGCGCACGGGTGCTCGATGATGCCACGCTGGCCGACGACGAACGGCTGAGCTCGAACCAGGCGCGGGTGCGCAATCGCGCGCATGTCGACCAGCTCGTCAGCGGCGTTTTTTCACGACTCGATCAGGCCGCCGTGGTAGAACGCCTGCAGCAGGCCGATATCGCCTACGGCCGGCTCAACGATATGGCGGGCCTGTCGAATCACCCGCAGCTGCGCCGCGTTACCATCGACACCCCGAGCGGGCCGGTGCGGCTGGTCGCGGTAGCGGCGATGCGTTCGGACGAAAGCGAAATAGAGCGTAAAGTGCCGGCGCTCGGCGAGCACGGCGCGAATATCCGCAAAGAATTTTCCTGAGGAGAAAAGATGCAAACGATAGACTGGAGCGACTTCGAAAAAGTCGAACTGCGCGTCGGCACCATCATCGAGGTGCAGGAATTTCCCGAGGCGCGCAAGCCAGCCTATAAACTCAGGATCGATTTTGGCGACGAAATCGGCATCCGCAAATCGAGCGCCCAGATCACCGATTTGTACCAGGCGCAAGAGCTGGTCGGGCGGCAGATCGTCGCCGTCGTCAATTTCCCGCCCAAGCAGATCGGCCCGATGCGTTCGGAATGCCTGGTGACCGGTTTTCACCGCGAAGACGGCGCGGTGGTGCTGGCGCGCCCCGATAGCGATGTGCCCGACGGCGCCAGACTCGCGTGAGCGAAATTGCGCTATACTTGTCAGGCGATTAAATCCACGATAAGAATTTCAGGAGAAAAACATGTTTACCAAACGATTGTTGCATTACCTGCTGATAGCTCTCGCCGCGACGACGGTGGTTCTGCCGGCTCACGCGGGAATGGTTGGCACCGCGCAATTACAGGCGAACCCGGCTGCCATCGAACTGGGCGATATTGCACAACAGCGTGACTGGATCCGCGAGCAACTGCTAACCGGTGGCGTGAGCGAAGCCGATGCCGTGAAAAGGGTTGCGGCCCTGACCGATGACCAGGTGGCTAAAATCCACCAGCGCATCGATGAATCGCCCGCGGGCGGCGCGGATGCCCTTGTCGTAATAATCCTGGTCCTGGTTATTACCGAACTGATGGGTTATACCGACATCATTCCCAACTGGCCCGCCAAGTAATTGATTGTGTTTAACCGGCGCACGGGCCCGCTGGCCTGTGCGCTGTTCTTTTCCATTTATCTGGGTGGTTGTGCGACGTCGCCCCAGACGCGCAGCCTGCTAGAAGATCCTCCCGATATTCCGCCGCGGGTGGAATTGACCGAGGTTCCCTTTTTTCCGCAACTGGAATATCACTGCGGTCCTGCGGCGCTGGCGAGCGTTATCCTGTACCAGGGCATTGCCGCGGCGCCGGACCAGATCGCCGACATGATTTACGTACCCGAACTGAAGGGCAGCCTGCAGGTCGAGGTTGTCGCCGCGACCAGACAGTTCGATTTGCTGCCGGTGCAACTCGACGGCAGGCTCGACTCGGTGCTGCGTGAAGTCGCCGGCGGAAACCCGGTCTTCGTATTGCAGAACCTCGGCCTGGACCTGTTTCCGGTGTGGCATTACGAGATCGTCATTGGTTACGATCTCGACCAACGCGAGATGATCCTGCGTTCTGGTACAAACCGACGCATCGGCAGGTCGTTCGCGCTGTTCGAGAAAACCTGGCAGCGCGCCGGGTACTGGGCGCTGGCGGTCGTGCCTGCCGATTCGATCCCCGCCACCGCGCGCGCCGACGCCTATCTAGATGCCGTTATCGGCATGGAGCAGGTCGGCCGCGTCGATAGCGCGCATGTCGCCTATACCACCGCCTCGCGGCGCTGGCCCGACAGCCTGCTCGCGCATACCGGCCTCGGCAACACCGCCTATGCGCGCGGCGACTATACGGCCGCCGAATCGGCCTACCGTACGGCGCTGGAACTGGACCCGGACAGGTCCGAAATCTGGAACAACCTCGCCTACGCGCTGGCGCAGCTCGGCCGCCACGAGGCCTCGATGGAAGCGATCCA
>JAOTUD010000697.1 GCA_029864065.1 Gammaproteobacteria bacterium
TATTTCGCTGTATGCGGTTGCCTGCACCATGTACATGGTATGCGGCTATTCGATCATGTACGGCGGCGGGGATATCACGTTGTTCCTTTCGGGTATCGTCGGTGACGGTGTCAGCGGCGCCGAAGAACCCGCGACCTATGCCCCGTCGGCAGATTTCTACTTCCAGGTCGTGTTCGTCGCAACCGCAATGTCGATCGTTTCCGGCGCCGTTGCCGAACGCATGAAGCTGTGGGCTTTCCTCGCCTTCGCCGTCGTCATGACCGGCGTAATCTACCCGTTGGAGGGTAGCTGGACCTGGGGTGGCATGCCCGTATTCGGCATGTATACGCTCGGTGACCAGGGCTTCTCCGACTTCGCCGGTTCCGGCATCGTGCACATGGCCGGCGCCGCCGCCGCGCTCGCGGGTGTGCTGCTGCTCGGGCCGCGCAAGGGCAAGTACGGCAAGAACGGTCAGATCAACGCGATTCCCGGCGCCAACCTGCCGCTGGCCACGCTCGGCACTTTTATCCTGTGGCTGGGCTGGTTCGGTTTCAATGGTGGCTCGGTACTGGCTACTTCGGCGGTCGAATCCGCCAACGCGGTCGCCGTCGTGTTCATGAACACCAACGCCGCAGCCGCGGGCGGCCTCATCGCTGCAATGATCCTGGCGCGTATCATGTTCGGCAAGGCAGACCTGACCATGGCGCTGAATGGCGCGCTGGCGGGCCTGGTCGCGATTACGGCCGAGCCTTCGACCCCGACGCCGCTGCTGGCCACGATTTTCGGCGCGATCGGTGGCATACTCGTCGTCTTCAGCATTGTGACCCTGGACAAGCTGAAGATCGATGATCCCGTGGGTGCTATCTCGGTACACGGTGTCGTGGGCCTGCTCGGTCTGTTGCTGGTGCCGATTACCAACGACGGCTCCTCCTTTGGCGGTCAGATCCTCGGGGCGCTGACGATTTTCGTCTGGGTATTCGTCGCCAGTTTCATCGCCTGGTTCATCATCAAGTCAATCATGGGCATCCGCGTCGGCGAGGAAGAGGAATACGACGGCGTCGACCTGTCCGAGTGCGGCATGGAGGCCTATCCTGAATTTACCAATGCAACCAGTTAACCTTCACCACGGGGCCGGCATCTGCCGGCCCCTTTTCCAGATGGGTTAACATGCGCTCGAAACCGATATATCATTCAGCCATGTTATGCCACATATACCGCAGTAGTCGAAAACTGGACACCTACCTTTACCTGATCGACAAGGACGATTTCTCGGTAATCCCGCAGGAGTTGATGCGCGTCTTCGGTCCCCCCGAGTTCAGTTTCAGCTTCGATTTGACCGAGGAACGCAAGCTCGCCAGGGAGGACGCGTCGGAGGTAATCGAAAATCTCGAGAGCCAGGGTTACCATCTGCAGCTGCAGAAGGACGAGTTGATCGAGGAAATGCTCGCGCGCAAGGCGGTCAATTGAGAGGATACCCGTCGCGTTCGTCTTACCGTTCCCGTGGGTGCGCGCAGGCCTTTGGCACGGGCCAAACCGTCTGGGCCGCAACTTTCTTGATGGTAAATAAAGGAATATCGAAAACAGGAAGGCACATGCCACGAACGAATATGCCCCGGAAGAAATTACCACGACATATTCCGCACCGAACCTGTTAGCCATTCTGGCTTCGACTTGCAGCGTTTTTGCCGTCAACGGGCCCACCCCCGACGATGCCTGCGTCTACATAATTTCGCGCGGACCTGGCGAGTTCGTATGGTCTCCGCTCAAGGTCGTGCTCGGCTTATCCGGTATGGGAGCTGCCGCTGCCGGCGTGGGCAAGGCCGCGCCGGGGCATCATCACCTGCTGATCGATAACTAGGTGCCCAGGCTGTGGCTCGTGCCTGGCAGGTTCTAAAACCGGTCGCGCAGGGCGTAGTAAGTCATGCCGAGCACCATGCCCGGCCAGCGCAACAAATCGCCGCCGGGGAAGCTGCGGGTCGGAATCCTGCCGAACAGGTCGAAATTTTCCGCCTCTCCCGCCAGCGCGTCGGCGATCAGCTTGCCCGCCAGCGTGGCCAGGGCAACCCCCTGGCCAGAGTAGCCCTGGGCGAAATAGGTGCTATGTTTGCCGAGCCTGCCGAAATGCGGCATGCGAT
>JAOTUD010000698.1 GCA_029864065.1 Gammaproteobacteria bacterium
GCCGGGCCAGCAACGGTTATAGTCCACCTGCCCCGGGATAAAGCGCAGGTTCATCTCGGCGGCGCGCACGTTGCCGATAAACAGCATGATGGACCGCGGCAGGTCGTGGGCATGATCGGCGAGTACCTGCTGCATCACCTTTAATCCGGTATATTCGTTGCCGTGCAGCAGGATCGATATGAACAGGAATTCTGGATCCCTGCCGTTCAGCTGGATCAGCGTCGGGTTCGGAAACAGGCTGCGGATATTTGCGGTCGTGATGTCAAAAAAACCGTCGGGCAGACCGTGCAGGCGATTAAATTCTTCGATCATTTACCGGGTTCCCGCCACTGGTGCACGGGTTGGTCGGTCTGCGCCTGGTCGATATAGTCGCATACCAGTTTGGCGCAGTCGCCGTAACGCTCCCAATGGCGAGTTATCCAGCTGGCGCCGGTGGCTTCGTTCCGTACGCGGGCCTCGATAATATCGAGCCAGCGGTCTCCACCGCCGATACCGGCCCGCGCCAGGCTTTCGCGCGCGAGCGGCAGGGCATGATTCAGCAATGCCTGTTTCACCTGCATTTCCTGCCCGTCGATCCAGTGCACCGGTGCGCCGAGGCCGTCGCGCGCGGCGTGATAAAAATCGGTCTCGAGGGTTTCATAAGCAACCCTGGTAAGGTCGTCGCCCAGGGTTTTCAGGCCCTCCGTCAGCGCGACGTAGAACACCAGGTTGGCCAGCGTATCGACCAGCGTCGGCCCCGACGGCACCACGCGCAGCTCCAGGCGCAGGTGATAGGAACCGTCCGGGTTGCGCGCGATAATCGGGCGCACCCAGCGCCAGATGGTGCCGTTGTGCAGGCACAGGTGGCGCAGGTTCTCGACCGGTTCGTCGAGCACTTCCGGCAGGATCGCGCTGTAGTAGAAATTGTCTTCGAACAGGTCGAGCAATGAATCGATGTAACGCTTGCCGAAATGTACCCGCGGCACAATGTGATCCTCGATTTCCTGCTCGTTGCGGGTGTCGACGGCCTGTTTGAATATGCCGATGCGCGATTCCTGCCAGCAGCACTTGCCGAGCACCAGCGGCGAATTCGCGGTTGCCCCCAGTATCAGCATGCTCGACCAGAGCCCGGCATGGTAGGTCGGCACGATTTCGTCGAAGGGCACCTGCAGGTGGATTTGCAGCGACGTCGCGAGCGCCTCCAGCATGACGTCCTCTTTTTCGACGAACAGCTGCTCCTTGCCCTCGAGAAGCAGCTGGATCGGTCTGCCGCGCATGCTGAGCAATTGACGGTTGAGCTGTCTATAGCGATGCAGCTCGGTCATGTAGCCCTCCGGATTCAGGTGTTCCCGCGTGACGCTCGGAAACACCCCGAACATGCCGATGCGCGTGTCATACGCACGAGCGGCGTCGGCGGCCTGTCCGAAAAGTTCGCGCAGGTCGGCTTCGATCCGGTCGAAAACGTCTCCGGTACAGGGAAAAGGATTGCCGTTGATCTCCATGTTGAACCTGGCGAGTTCGGACGTGAACAACTTGTTCCCGGTGGCCTTGATAATGTCGATATTGTTCCTGCTCGGGTGGCCTTTGGCGTCGGCGAGACACAGCTCGAGCTCGTAGCCGAGCATGCGGCTTTCGTTGTCGAAAGCGCGCTTCGCGAACAACGAACGCACCAGCTCGGTCTCCTGTTCCAGCCTTGCCTGGAAACGGTCGTAGTCGGCCTGTTCGAAGTTCTCTTTCTGGATTTCCTCGCCCATGGTCTGCCGAGTATAAGATAGATATCCGGCGAATGCCTACCTCCGCGTGGGGCAAGCTAGTTTTAACCCGGAAGCCTGTTTATACTTTGCCCTCCTTCAACGAGTTCGCCATGTCCGTCATCCTGCAAGTATCCCACCTGGTAAAGCGTTTCGGTGCGCTGACCGCGGTTAGCGACGTCAGTTTTTCGATCCGCCAGGGCAGTTGTTTCGGATTGCTCGGCCCCAACGGCGCCGGCAAGACCACGACCATCGAAATGATGGAAGGCATCAAGACCCCGGATTCCGGCAGCATTCTTTACCACGGCGAGACGCTGGGCGCGCAGTTCCGTAACGAGGCCGGCATCATGTTCCAGACGACCGCGCTACAGGAGTTCATCACG
>JAOTUD010000088.1 GCA_029864065.1 Gammaproteobacteria bacterium
CAACCATGGACGCGGCGCTGACCGACGCGCTCGATGCCATCGACGAGGTTTGCGGAGCGCAAGACCTGTGGTTCGAGGCGCCGCTGCAGCGCGGCCAGGTCCAGTACCTGAACAACCATGAAGTCGGCCACTACCGCAGCGCCTTCGAAGACTACGACGAGCCCGAGCGCAAGCGCCATTTGTATCGCCTGTGGCACCGCGAAGCGGGATCGGCCAGCTACGACGGCCGCTATCCCGGCTAGTGTCAAACCCGCACATCGAAGCAGTCATTCCCGCGCAAGCCTGCGCGGCTTTGGTCCCTGTGGGTTCCGGCGGGAATCTTGTCGCGCTCCGCGCTAGTATGATCGAGGCTATGGGGTTAAGGGATAACCTGCGAAGGGGTAGCTTTCACTCGCGGGATAGCTTGTTATTCAACAATCCCGATAGTTCTGCGCCCTGCACAGGACTACCAGGTCGCGCGCGCGCTGCCGCTGCTCGGGCGTCATTTCGTTTTCGATATTGGGGAGGCTGTTTGCGGCGTTGACGTTGCCCTCGGAAGCCGCGATGTTCCACCACATGTGGGCGCGCACGTAGTCCCGGTCGACGCCCTCCCCGTTGGCATACTTGGCGCCGAGGTTGAACCGCGCCGACGCGAGCCCCTGCTCGGCCGCCAGCCGATACCAGCTAACCGCCTCGCGGTGATCCTGCGGTACGCCCAGTCCTCTCGAGTACATTGCACCCAGCAGATTCTGCGCCAGCGCAAACCCCTTTTCGGCGGATTGGCGTAGCCAGTCGGCTGCGGTTTCGAAGTCACGCGTGACTCCCTGCCCGGCCTGGTACATTTTTCCGAGGCTGTATTGCGCCAGCAGGTCGCCCTGGCCGGCCGCCGCGCGAAACCATTTCAGCGCGGTATCGTAATCGCGCGCCACGCCGAATCCTTCGCGGTAGCGGGTGCCGAGATTGGCCTGCGCGCTGGCGCTGCCGTTGCCGGCCGCGCGCCGGTACCACCCGAGCGCCTTTTCATCGTCGCGCCGCGAGCCGACCCCGTTTTCGTACATCCATCCCAGGTTGAATTGCGCCTCCGCATGACCCTGCCCGGCCGCGAGCCGGTACCACTCGAGCGCCTTCTTGTCGCTGCGCTCGACCCCGAAGCCTTGCTGGTAGCTCGTGCCGAGGTTGAAGCGGGCATGCGCATTGCCCTGTTCCGCCGCCTTGCGATACCAGTCGACGGCGGTGCGATAATCCTGCTCGACCCCGGTGCCGTTCTGATACATCGTACCCAGGTTGTTCTGCGCGGCGGGATCACCCTGCCGGGCGGCGATCGTGTACCAGCGAACCGCGATACGGTCGTTTCTGGTTACGCCTTTGCCCTGTTCGTACATCCACGCGAGGTTGGTCTGGGCGACCGCATTCCCCTGCCTGGCCGCCTGCCAGTACCACTTGACCGCGGCTGCGTTATCCTGCAGTACGCCTTTCCCGTGCTGATACAGCCAGCCGAGGTTATTCTGCGCTTCGGCGTCTCCCAGTTCGGCGAGCAGCTCCCATTGCGCGAAAGCGCCGGGATAGTCGCCGCTGTTATATGCCCTGACGCCACTGGGAAAGTCGGCGGCATCTGCCGGCGGACCCGATAAAAGACACGCCAGAACGGGAATAACTGCCAATACCCTCATACCGGTTTTTCGCAAAAAGACCAAAATATCAAGTTGGTTATCGCAGCAAGTCGCGGACGATTATTCTTTGCAGGATTGAGTGCAGACCGCTCACAGTCCGGCATGTTAAAGAAGTTATCGAGGATGACAAGTCGAAAGGAACCGGCCGCGCGGCGTCGCCGCCCTCGTCATGAAATCGAATGGTGGCTTCGGGGCCGCCTGGCAACGAGCCTCGCGCTCGCGACCGGTTCGCCGCCGGCGCTGGTTGCGACCGCTTCCTCGTACAGCAGTATATCGACGCCGGATGCCGCCGCGCGTAACTGCCCGGGCTCGACCCGGTAATTCCTGCTGGTCGGGCCGATCACTTCCTCGTCGGTCACCAGGTGCTCCTCGCAAACGAGGTAGCCACCCGGCGCCAGACAGTCGCAAAGCCGGGTCACGAGATCGAGATCGACGTACCACATCACGACGATCAGGTCGTAATCGCGATCGAACCGGAACGGCAGATCCAGGTCATGCTCTATCCAGGTCACGTCGAGTCCGAGCTGTCGCGCCGATTGCCGGGCCTTGCTCAACCCTTCCGCCGAAATATCGATCGCATCGACCCGAAATCCGTTTTGCGCGAGCAGGATGGCGTTGCGGCCGGCGCCACAGGCGACGTCCAGCGCCTTACCGGTGGTTATCTTCGGCAGCCAGTCCTGCAGCAGGGTCACGGGGTTGCCTTTGCGATAGCTATCCTCGGCGTAGCGCTGGTTCCACTTGATTCGGTCCTGTTCGCTCATGGTACTCCAGGGTTGCTTCGTCGATATCATCCGAGTTTATACCCGGGGGCCCAGAATCACGACTCTGGGGTTCATTCCCGCGCAAGCGGGAAACTTGCGGTGTCGGTGCGTCGCATGATCCCGGATAGGTGCTGCGCACATTCCGCGATGACGCCTGGCGGCGTCACTTTTTCGGCGTGGATTTCGCGATCAGTTCGGGCAGCTTGAGGCGCAGAATCTTGCCCGATGGCCCTTTCGGCAAATCGTCGAAGAAATAGATGGTCTTCGGCATCTTGTAGCCGCCGACGCCGGCCTCGCACAAGGCCTTGAGTTCGTCCTCGCTGCATTCGTAACCATCGCGTAAGACCACGCAGGCGACCACTTCCTGGCCGTAGTTGTCGTCATCCACGCCGACCGCCGCCGCCTCGAGAATCGCTTCGTGCCGGTACAGGACGTCATCGATTTCCCGCGGCGCGATGTTTTCGCCGCCACGGATGATCAGCTCCTTGGAGCGCCCGGTCAGAAAGATATAGCCGTCTTCATCCTTCATGCCGAGGTCGCCGCTGTAAAACCAGCCGTCCCTGATCGCGTCGGCGGTCGCCTCCGGGTTCTTGTAGTAAAGATCGAGCAGGTTGCTGCCGCGGATGATCAGTTCGCCAACGACATGCGGCGCGCATTCCCGACCGCGGCCGTCGACGATGATAATTTCGTTGCCGCAGGGCAGGCCTACCGATCCGGGCTTGCGCGGCGCCGGCGGCAGTGGGTTGCTGGCCACGGTGCCCGCGGTCTCGGTCAGGCCCAGGGTCTCGATCATCGGCAGCCTGAAGGTTTGCTCCCATTGCTCCAGCGTCACCGCCGCGAGCGGCGCCGAGGCCGAGCGCGCGAAACGGAAATTCGCGAGGCGCTCGTCGTTGCCGAAATCGTAAGGTTCCAGCGCGTCGCGATCGAGCAGGTACTTGATGATCGTCGGCACGATGCTGCTCCAGCTGCAGCGGTATTCAGCCGCCAGGCGCCAGTAATCGGTCGCGCTGAAACGCCTCGGCATCACCACGCTGCTGCCGCTGTAGAGCGGCGCCGAAACCGTCACCATCGCGCCGTTGATGTGGTACACCGGTAGCACGCAAAGCGCGCGGTCCTGCGCCGTGAGCTGATGCCCCTCGACCACGTTGCGCCCGCCGCTGGTGACGGCGCGGTGGCTGAGCACCGCGCCCTTGGGCAGGCCGGTGGAACCCGATGTGTAAAGCAATAGCGCGGTATCTGCGGGCGCCGGCGGCGGCGGGCTTGCCAGTGCGGTGGCGTCGGAGGGCCAGTCCGGACCGGTCTCATCGGTAGTTTCGATGACCCGGATCGGACGCTCGATCTGCGCCATGATTTCGGCGAGCTTGTCGCGGTACTCGGGCGCGACGAACACGACCTCGGAATCCGAATGATCGAGCACGTGCACCAGTTGCAGGTTGCCGGCGACCGCGTTGAGCGGAACGATGACGCGGTTGTTCGCCATCACGCCGAGAAACAGACGCGTCGTCCAGTAACCGTTGTTCAGCAGGAAGGCAACGCGGGCGCCCTGCCCGAGACCGAGCCGGTCGAGCTGCGCGCCGACTTCGTCAACCGCCGTTTTCAGCTCGCGGAAGCTGAGGGTTAGCCCGCTCTCGGGTGCGATCAGGAAGACGCGATCAGGGCTTGCAGCGGCGTGATGCTCGATGCATTCGCGCACCGTCTCCATCGTCAGTCTTTGCCGTAGCGGGCAAAGTAAGCGCCGAACAGGTCCTCCTCGGAAGGCTTGTCTTCGGCGACCGTCGTTACCAGGTGCGTGGTGTTGATGAAGTGGCGGTAATTCAGGTTTTCGCTGATGCTGTTGCCGCCCCAGGTGCCGCAGCCCATGCTCAGCGTAAAGTTGAGCCCGTTGTTGAAACTGCCGCCGTTGCCGAAGGTGTGCGCCTGGTTGACGAGCACGCGCACCACGTCGATTTCCTCGGCGAGCCGCACCGGGTGATCCATGTTGCGCGTATGGATACCGCAGGAATGCCCGCGGCCCTGCACGTTGAGGATGCTGGTGACCAGCTCGACCGCGTGATCGAAATCGCGCGCGCGGTACACGGTCAGGACCAGCGACAGCTTTTCGTCGGCAAACGGGGACGTGGCATCGAATTCTTCCTCGACCATGAAAAAGCGCGCCTTTGTGGCTACCTCGTCGAGCCCCACGCCGGCGGCGAAGACATCGGCATCCTTCGCGATCAGGTCCCGGTTGAGATTGCCGTCTACCCACAGTTTTTCCCGGATCAAATCCTTTTCCGTTTCACTGCAGCGATAACCGCCGGCGCTTTTGAGCGCGGTGATGGCTTCTTCGTACCTGTCGTCGAGAATGATCAGCGAATTTTCCGACGAGCAGGAAGTCGAGTTGTCGAAAGTTTTCGACGCGCAGATTTTCTGCGCCGCGTCGTTCAGATCGGCGTTACTGTCGATGATGACCGGCACGTTGCCGGCGCCGACGCCGATGGCCGGCGTGCCGCTGCTGTAGGCCGCGCGCACGTTGTTCTGCGACCCGGTGGCGACGATCAGATCAGCCTGCTCCATCAGCAGCCGCGTCATGTTGCGGGTAACCGGCTGCGGCAGTATCTGCACCAGGCTTTCGGGTGCGCCGACCTTGCGCAGCGCGCCGCGCATCAGCTCGACGGTTGCATTGGTGCTGCTCCAGCCCGCCGGCGACGGCGCGATGACAATCGCGTTGGCGCCCTTGAGCGCCATCATGGTCTTGTTCACCGGAGTCGCGGCGGGATTGGTCGACGGCGTAATCGCGGCGACGACGCCGACCGGCTTGCCGTACTTGATGATCCCGTGCCCGGTATCGTTTTCGATGACGCCGACGGTGCGCACCCGCATCAGGTCGCGCAGCGTGCCAAAGGTCTTGCGCTGATTCTTGATGATCTTGTCGGCGACGTTGCCGATGCCGGTATCACTGACCGCAAGCTCGGCCAGTTGCTTTGCATTTTCGGGCTTGTATAGCGACCACGCGACCGCGGTGACCACCTCGTCGACGCGCGCCTGGTCGGCGCCGCTGAACTGCTGCATCGCGCTGCGCGCCCGATCGATCAATTGCGCGACGCTGGCAACTTCCTCGTTGCTTGCATTTGTCACGGCGGAGACTGCCGGTTTAGCCATGGTTTGAATCCGGAATTCTGGAAACCGGCAAGTTTACCCGCTGCACCGTCGAATTCAAATCGCAATTCCGGGGACACAATACTTAATTCTACCGAATTAAGTATTGTGTCCCGTTATCTGTGAACTGCTAAGATGCGGCGGTTTTTTCGGGGGATATTGCCTTGCTTGCAGAATACGGGCCCTGGATTATTGCCTGGTGTTTTTTCGCGCTGTGCTGCGGAGGCTTCATCAAGGGCGCGCTCGGCGTCGGTACGCCACTGCTGACGGTGCCGATGATGGCGCAGGTGCTGCCGCCGCAGACGGCGATCGCGATCATGGCGATCCCGGTGGTGGTCGCCAACCTGTGGCAATTCGCGCAGGCCGAGCGCAGCACCGCGGTGGTCGCGCGCTTCTGGCCGACTTTTCTGGCGATACTGGCCGGCACCTGGGTCGGGGTCAAGATCCTGTCGGTAATCGACGAGCAAACCCTGATGATCCTGGTCGGGGTTGCCGTCATCGCCTTTGCGCTACTGCAGGGGTCGCGTTTCCGCCTGCATTTACCGGACGCGCTGGTCAAACCCGCGGGCGTCTTGTTCGGCGGCGCGGCGGGCCTGATCGGCGGCGTATCCTCCTTTTTCGGACCGATGCTGATTACCTACCTGATTTCGATCCGAGGCCTCGGCAAGAACCAGTTCGTCAGCTCTATCAGTTTTCTCTACGTCAGCGCTGTGGTGCCGTGGACGATTGCGCTGTACCTTTACGGCATTCTCGATCAGCGACTGCTGCTCTACTCGACGCTGGCGACGATTCCGGTCACGATCGGGCTACTGCTCGGTCAGCGCATCCGTCATTCTATCAGCGACGCGCGATTCCAGTACCTGATCATCGGCATTCTGATGGTTTCTGGTATCTCTATGCTGTGGCGAGCCTACCACTGACCGGCGCGCATCGGCTCGACGGAGTCCAGGACATTACCTTGGCGGTAAAACATAATTACTTCGCGGACAGGATCGCGGTACACTAGCAGCATCTTTGTACACCCCCCTAAACGAAACCAGAGAGCATCAATGAAACAACTTTCGCTCGCAATCTGTATTGGATTGGTATTTGTCATTGGTGGCTGCGCGACCACCGGCGGTACCACACCGATCGAAAGGCGCGAGGCGATTCAATCGATGAAAAACCAGGTATTAACCGAACTCTACAAGGCCAAACCGGATGTCAAATCACAGATCGCCAGCGCGCCCGGCTACGCGGTGTTCAGCAACGCCAACGTCAACCTCGTGCTGGCCAGTTTCGGCGGTGGTTACGGCGTCGCCAGGAACAATAAAACGGGAACCGACACCTACATGAAGATGGGCGAAGTCGGTCTCGGTCTCGGCCTCGGCGTCAAGGATTTCCGCGCGGTGTTCGTATTTCACACCGATGCAAGCCTGAATAATTTTATCGAAAACGGCTGGGCCTTCGGCGCGCAGGCCGACGCCGCCGCGAAGGCCAGCGACAAGGGCGCAGCCGTCGGCGGCGAGATTACCGCCGATAACGTCACCATCTACCAGCTGACCGAGACCGGACTCGCGCTGCAGGCGACGATTAAAGGCACCAAGTACTGGAAAGATGAAATCCTGAACTAGGGATGGAGGAAAGGCATTTATATTTTATCGACTAGCCATGGTTTGCCGTGTCGGCGCTCGATCAATCCTGGAGACTCCTGATGTGCATTAAACTGATAATCATTACGTCGCTGTTGTCACTGGCCTCGGGCTTGCAGGTCGATGCCCACGAGGGTTCGATCAAGTTGTTCACGGGCCAGGCGGGGTCGTTTACCGCCAGCAATTTACCGCGCCATTGCCGGCCGAACGGGGTCATGCGCTGCCATCGGTTTCATCCGTTGTTCAGCGGTGGATCCATGAAAACCAGCCTCGAACCCCGGGACAAGTCCTCGCTCAAAGACCCGGTGCAGGCAGGGCAACCGCTATCGACATCGATGCACGGCCAGGTCATCAAACTGAATCGCGACGGACTGTGCCTGCAAAAGGGTGATCCCGGTTACGACCAGACCTCGACGTTCGAGTTGTATTTCTCTGTCGAACAGTGTCGCGCCCGCAGCGCCGCGGGATCCACGGACCCGTTTTGAGGGCGCCCGAGGCGGGCGCTCATGGCGCCACGCTGAGCGAATCCATGCGGATTCCGAGCGGTCCGCGCGCGAGGTAGAACCGCAGCGTTTCGCCATCACGTTCGATCTCGACCTCGACCACGTCGGTGATGTCGCCGCTGGTGGTGGCCGTGCGCAAATCCCGCCAGTTATAGATGCGCTGGCTGTCGTAACGCAGGATATGGTCGCCAGCCACGATGCCGGCCTGCCCGGCCTGGGCGCTCGCCAGTACGCTGGTCACCGCGACGCGGTTCGGTTGTCCCGAGGCGTATAAATAGGCGTCGTAGGCCGAATCCCCGAGCTGCTCCCGCAGCGATTCCTCGCTGCTGTCGAGCCGCCGCATTTCCTCGCGCAAACGGGCGCGGTCCCAGCCTTCGCGGGCGGACCGGTCGCGCAGGTATAGCCGCTCCATTTCGAGCTGCTCGAAGAAGAGCTTCAACTGGCTGGCCTGGGCGCTATCGATGCCGGTTTCGATCAGCGCCTGCTCGTCGAACCAGCCCTGGCCGGAAGCCTCGCTGGAGTTCGCGGCGGCATCGTTCGCCGCAGTAGTGTCCGTCGAAGCTTTC
>JAOTUD010000699.1 GCA_029864065.1 Gammaproteobacteria bacterium
CGCATCCGATATCGACGGCGCGCTGGCCGCGCTCAGCGATGGCCTGATGCGCGATCTGGATATCGACGTCTGTTCCATCTACCTGGCTCGCGAGGACGAACCGGAAGTGCTGGTTTTGAGGGCGAACCGCGGATTGAACCCGGCTATCGTCGGCAAGGTCGAGCTGCGCTTCGGCCAGGGCATCGTCGGCTCCGTCGCCGAACGGGCCGAGCCGATGAATGTGATCGACGCGCCGCGGCACGAGAAATTTTACCCGCTGCCGGAGTCGGGCGAAAGCGGGTTCCCGGTATTTCTCGGGGTGCCGATAACGGCCCACCGCAAGGTGCTCGGCGTTATCGCGATCCAGCGCGCGCGGCGCGCGTTCGACGAAGACGAACAAGCCTACCTGACGACGCTCGGCGCCCAGGTGGCGACGATCATCGAACGTGCCGAAAGCCTGGGCCGGCTCGGAACGGCGCCGGCGACCCGCGCCCTGCGGGGTGTCGCCGGCGCGCCGGGAATGGCGGTGGGCAAGGCGGTCGTGCTCAACCGGGGGATCGATTTCGAATCGGTGCCGGCCAGGGCGAGCGGCGATAGCGAGACGGAACTCGTCGGCTTCCGGCGGGCGGTCAAAAAGGTTTGCGATGAGCTCTCCGAGCATGCGCAGAGGATGCGCACGGCGTTATCGGAGGAGGAGGGCGGACTGTTCCTGGCCTACGCGCAGATGTTGAGCGGCGGATCGCTGATCGAGGAGACGGAAAAACGCATACGGGCGGGTGATTCGGCGCAAACGAGCTGGCGCGATACGGTCGAGGAGCACGCCTTCGTTTTCGGGCAGATGGAAGACGCTTACCTGGCGGAACGCGCCAGGGATATACGCGACCTCGGATTGCGCGTGCTGGGCAGGCTGAGTTTCGAACAGGGGCTCGCCATCGATTTCCCGGCGCGCACCGTCCTGGTCGGCGACGAGGTAACCGCGATCGACCTTGCCGAGGTGCCGCTGGACCGGCTCGCGGCGATCGTCTCGGCGCGCGGTAGCATCGCTTCGCACGTCGCCATCCTCGCGCATGCGCTCAATATCCCCGCGGTGCTGGGGGTATCCGGCCTGCCGGTGAAACAGCTCGATGGCGTCGAACTCGTCGTCGACGGCTACGGCGGCCAGGTCTTCGCCAATCCCGACCAGCGAATACTCCACCGATACCGGCGCTATCTCGACGAGGAAACGGCGATCGAGCAGGATTTGCTCGAGCTCAAGCACCTGCCGGCGGCGACCGCCGACGGGCAGCCGATCAGGTTGCTGGTCAATACCGGGTTGATGCCGGATTACACGCCGTCGCTGCGCAGTGGCGCGGAGGGAGTGGGTTTGTATCGCACGGAAATACCGTTTCAGGTTCGCGATCGATTTCCCAGTGAAGAAGAGCAATACCGGATCTACCATGGCGTGCTCTCCGCTTTCAGGGGTATGCCGGTGGTGTTGCGCACGCTGGATGTCGGCGGCGACAAGCCGCTCGGGTATTTCCCGATCGACGAGGCCAACCCGTTTCTCGGCTGGCGCGGGATCCGGGTTTCGCTCGACCATCCGGAGATCTTCGTCACCCAGCTGCGCGCGATGTTTCGCGCCGACGTCGGCAACCACAATCTCGAAATCCTGTTACCGATGATCAGCGGTCGCCGCGAGGTCGAGGAGTCGCTGGTTTTCATCCACCGCGTGCGCGACGAGATCGAGGAAGAACTCGGCGAAAAAGTCCGGCTGCCGAGAATCGGGGCGATGATCGAGGTACCGTCTGCGGTGTACCAGATCGAGGATATCTGCGAGGTGGTGGATTTCGTGTCGATCGGCACCAACGACCTGACCCAGTATCTCCTCGCCGTCGACCGCAACAACGAGAATGTCGCCGAGCTGTATTCGGCGCTGCACCCGGCGGTGCTCAAAGCGATGCGGCATATCGTGCGCGGCGCGGCATCCGGCGCAACGCCGGTCAGCGTCTGCGGCGAACTCGCCGGCGACCCGCCAGGGATCATGGCGCTGCTGGGCCTGGGCATCACCACGCTGTCGATGAGTGCCGGCAGCCTGCTGCGGGCGAAGAAAACCATCGCCTCGTTCACCCTGACCGAGCTCGGCGAGCTGCTGC
>JAOTUD010000700.1 GCA_029864065.1 Gammaproteobacteria bacterium
CAGCTGTCGTCGGTGGTCAGGTAGCCGGGCTTGAAATTGTCCTGGTTGATATTGTGTTTGTTGGAAACGGCACCCTCGGTATAAAGCAGGCTGCCGTCGGTCTTGTCGTTGGTGTAATCCCACTCGTAGTAGGCGAAGGCACCGGCCATGCCGTCCATGCCGGCATGGCAGCCGACGCAGGCGTTCAGGAAGATACGGCTGTCGCCGCCGGGACTGCGCGATACGTCGCGGCGCACCCGGTCGGGTGTGCGCGAAACGTCCTTGAGCGGTTCCAGATCGGTGCAGAGTTGGTTCATCAGCGTGAAGCGAAACATCGCGCGATTGGTCCCGTCCGAGAAAAACGCCATCGACGCGGCACGCGTCGTCATGATGCCGGCAGTCGCGTTACTCGGCAGCGGAGTCACGGAACTTTGCGTGGTTTGCTGGAGCGTAGTGACGAGGTTGCCGGCGCCGGCCGGGTCGAGGTCCTCGAGCGCCTGGTAATGGTTGTTGTTGTTCGGGGAGTAGCTACCGATTCCGGGTGCGTTTCCGACGTACAGGATATCGTCGTACAGGATTCTTCTGAAATCGTGACCGTCGCGTATCGTGCCGATGACGGTCGCGGTGTAATCGTTCAACGGGGTGAAAACGGTTTGTTCCTCGTTGGTCCACGGGGCCGCGAAATTTTTCAGCGTGACATTGTAGAAGGACCACGCGGCCGGATTCAGTGACGGGTCGATCGCGAATTGCGCGGCTAACTTGCCGCCCGTAACCGGATTGGCCACTAACAGCGATTCCATCGCATCGATGGTGGCGTTCGGCGCGGTAATGCCGGTGAGCCGGTCATGAATGCGCTTTGCCTGGTTGCGCTCGAGGTCGCCTGCGGTCGATCCCTGGCTTGTCAGTATCGTTATCGTGCACAGGACCAGCGCTATTTTGTTTATCTTTCCCATGGGGTTCCCCATCTAACTCCTAAATTTAGTCAACCTTGAACTGAAGTCCCAGGAAGCGGACTTTAGTCAGGCCTTAATCTAGCACAGGGATCAAACTCTTTCGGTAAAAGCGGTTCGTTAATAGTTCACAAAACCGGCATTTTTCCTGTGCTATTCGCGAGCGCTGTGTAAGCTCTAAGTCACTAAATCTCTGCGTATCGTTAAAAATCGTCGCGCAGTAGTATTCTACGAGAGGCATCGGATCATCCGCATACCGTTCGTAAGGAAAAATGGTCACTTGGTCAGAATTCGGAAGCGAGCGATGCAGGGTCGAAGATAAACTTCGACTTTAAATTCGGAAGCGAGCGATGCAGGGTCGAAGATAAACTTCGACTTTAATTGTATAAGGCTTTCGACGGTTTAAGCATAAGGAAACATGAAACAGGCAACTCCTAAGTACACGACATTCTCCCAAGTCCGGGTGGCAACCTGGCCGAAATTCCGGTTGCACTGGTTCGGACTGGCCCTGGCTGTCGCCGCAATGGCCGTATTGAGCGCCTGCCAACCGGGCGGATCGGGCGATGAAGGCATCGACCCGGGTATCGTCGAAATCCCGATCGCATTCATCCGGCGGCCGATTCCGGTCGACGATATGGGGGTTCAGCTGCACTCGGATATCCGTGATCCACGCCTGTTTAGCGCGGGCGGTGACGTCTACCTGCGCACCAGTTCGAGCGTCAATGCAGCGGTCACAAACATCACCGGGTCCGTTACCGGCGGCACCGGCGACGTCAAGGGGCTCAATGCGTCCTATGACGGCAGCAAGCTTATTTTTTCGTTGCGCCAATTCGATCCGGATCCCAATGACCAGGATGTCCCCAGGTGGGATATTTACGAATATGAACTCGCCACGGGAATCCTGCGGCCGATCATCAGCAATACGACGGTCGCGCAGCAGGCCGATGACATGTTTCCCGCCTACCTGCCCGATGGCCGCATCGTATTTTCCTCGACTCGCCAGGACCAGGCCAGGGGCAACATGGTAAACGAGGGCAAGCAAAGTTATACCGCGCTCGCCGAAAGAGAGAACAATTACGCGCTGGTTTTGCATGTCATGAACGACGACGGATCGGGGATCCGTCAAATCTCGCAAAACCTGAGTCACGATCTGTTCCCGCAGGTACTGAGGAATG
>JAOTUD010000701.1 GCA_029864065.1 Gammaproteobacteria bacterium
GATTGCCTCGCCCCGCGCCGCATCGAGTTTTCCCAGCTCGACGTTGCTAGCGGCGCAGGCCTGTTTCAGCAGCGCAAGCGCGCGAATCATGCTCGCCGGCAGGCGCAGCGAACTTATCTTGAAATTGTCGAGGGCTCGTTGAGTTTGCGCCTGGTAGAGCGCAGCGGCGGGTATTTCCACCGTGCCCATGCTATCAGTCACTGTTACCTTTTTTCTGGCCATGCTTCGATTTCGATAATCCCGGTAGCCGATGATTGTAACATCGAGCGATATCCTTAGCTGGTAAGCGATATATAAATAATCCGAATATTCGAACCGGCGGCACAAAATCGCAGGAACTGGTCTACAATCTGGAGAATGCTCATTGCCTAGTAATTCAAACTTATATCCGTTGCAGAGGTGGTCACAATGGGAGACGAAGATACAGTTGTATTAACCCCCGAAGAAAAAGAGAAGATTCTCAACAAGGACGTTCCCGAGGGCGAGAACAAGGATAAAGACGAGGACCAGGGTCAGGACCAGGGCCAGGATTAGCTCGCTTCAGCTTCAAGTTGGCAAGCAACGGATTGCTTTTGCCGTTCCCAGATATTCCCTGATTTCCAGCTGCTGCGTCTGCAGCACGTACAAACCGCTGGCGCCCAGCTCCGCGGCCTGGCGGCGCATGTTGCGCAGCATTGATTCGAGCGAGAAGTAACCGCCGTTTACGCGTATATGCGCAACGGTTTCGAAGTTGCAGCGCGGTCTGTCAATATAGTAAGTCACCACCTCTTCGGCTTCGACAGCCGGGCCCGGCTTCCCCACGAGGACGGCCTTTTCGGCACAACCCGGGAGCGAGTAGCTGGCGAGCAGCAATATCAGGACAGGTAATTGTTTCATCATGGCCTCCCCTGCCTGTATCGGCCAGGCGCCTCGAATCTTAATCCGGCTGCAGCCTTATCACGTCGATCACGGACTGGCATAGCCGGTCGAGTTCATCGTCCGTAATTACATAAGCCGGCATCAGGTAAACCAGCCTGCCAAAAGGACGCACCCAGACGCCTGCATCGACGAACTGTTGCGTGATCGTCGGCATATCGACCGGTTTTTGCATTTCGACGACGCCGATCGCGCCGAGGCAGCGTACCTCGGCTACCTGCGGCAGGTCCGCGCAGCGCGACAGCGATTCCCGCAGCCGTTGTTCTATTTGCGCGACGCGCGCTTGCCAGTTCGACTCGATCAGCAGCTCGATGCTGGCGTTCGCGACCGAGCAGGCCAGCGGGTTGGCCATGAAGGTCGGGCCGTGCATGAATACCCCCGGATTGCCGCTATCGATGCCGTCGCTGACGTCGCCGCTGGCAAGGGTTGCCGCGAGACTCATGTAACCGCCGGTAAGCGCCTTGCCGACACACATGATGTCGGGGCTTATCGCCGCATGTTCGCACGCAAAAAGCTTGCCGCTGCGACCGAACCCGGTCGCGATTTCGTCGGCTATCAACAGCACCTCGTAGCGATCGCAGAGTTCGCGCGCATGCTTGAGGTAATCGGCGGCGTAAAAATACATTCCGCCGGCGCCCTGCACGACGGGTTCGAGTATCAGTGCCGCGATGTGCTGGTGATGTTGTTGCAACACCTGCTCCAGGGATTCGATATCGCCGTTATCGAAAGGCTCGCCGAAACGGGTTCGCGGACGTTCGACGAAGTACTGCCGGGTCAGTGCCGAGTTGAACAGGCTATGCATGCCGGTGACCGGGTCGCACACCGACATCGCGCCAAGGGTGTCCCCGTGGTAGCCGTTGCGCAGCGTCGCGAACTTTTGCTTGGTGCTCTTGCCCCGGGCGTTCCAGTACTGTATGGCCATTTTCATCGCGACTTCCACGGCAACCGATCCCGAGTCCGAAATGAATACCGACTGCAGGGTCTCGGGGCTGAGCGCAACCAGTTTTTCGACCAGCGCAATCGCCGGGCTATGCGTCAGGCCGCCAAACATGACATGCGCCATGCGTTGAAGTTGCTGCTCGGCGGCACGGTTCAGATGCGGATGATTGTAGCCGTGGATAGTGCACCACCACGAGGACATGCCGTCGAGCAGTTTCCGGCCATCGGAAAGATGCAAATATACGCCGC
>JAOTUD010000089.1 GCA_029864065.1 Gammaproteobacteria bacterium
TTTCGGGAAGTCTCGGCATCCTGTTGCTGTCCGTGTTCCCGCCTTCCGCGGAAACCAGGGCCGCGATTCCGTTCGTTGCGATCGGCTGGCCCGAACTGACCCTGCTGGTTGCCGGCTTCGCGCTGTTCGCGTCGGTGCTGAACCTGACGGGAAATATCTGTATCAGCCGCGCCTACCAGACCGCCGACGCGAGCTGGCTCGCGCCGATGGATTTCACCTACCTGATCTTCGCGGCGATGTGGAGCCGCGCCATCTTCGACCAGTGGCCCACCAGCGATGCCATTATCGGCATGACCCTGATCGGCGCGGCTGGCGTGATTACCGCCTGGCGCGAACGCGTTACCGCCGTCGGCAGGCGGCACACCAGATAATCGACCGGGTCAGTGGCCTTCGGTCAGAATGCGCAGGTGCAACAACAGTTGCAAGATTTCGTCGTCTATCAGATAGTCGTGCCGCTGGCCCGGCCCGGTGAGCCATTCCCGGTGATCCAGCGCGGCTGCCAGTCCTTACCGTGGCAGGTGACACGCATCGGATCGGCCGCCTCTTCGTAGGGCATACCCCGGGCAGGCTGTTCGCGGCAAGTTTCTAAATTGAACCGACTCGCAAACCGGCGTTTTCCCGGTGCGCTGCCTGATCCGGGACCGATGTGCCCGCGTTTACAATTTCAAATGGTCAAGCAGGTAAATCGTCGGCCCCTGCCATGATCCGTTCCCGTTTGCCGCAAGGCTCGCTCCATTTACTCCTGTGCGCGATGCTGTCAGGCTGCTACACGCACCTGCGCGACCACAACCAGGAGCCGCCAGCCGATGCCGCCGATGCGCTCGAGCGCATCGTCGAAAACATCGTCTACACCGAAGAATCATGGCCGCAACCGCTGCGCGCGGATCTGTACCTGCCGCGCGAGCGCGGCCCGCATCCTGTGGTGCTGATGATTCATGGCGGCGGCTGGGCGAATCGCAGCCGCGACGACATGGTCGGCGTCAGTCGCAAACTGGTGCGGCACGGTTACGCGGTAATGAACGTCAGTTACCGGTTTGCACCACGCTTTACCTACCCCGCACAGCTGCAGGACCTGCAGCAGGCGCTGAAGTGGATTTCGCAAAACGCGGAACGCTTTAATCTCGATACGGACCGCGTCAACACCCGGGGCTATTCCTCCGGCGCCCACCTGGCGGCGCTGGTTGCCAGTATCGACTCGGTTGGACCGCAGGCTGGCGACAGGGATTCCCCGCCACGCGTCAGGGCCGTGGTCGCCGGCGGCGTTCCGCCGGACCTGCGCAAGTACAGCAGCAGCCCCATCGTCATGCGTTTCATGGGTGGCGACCGCGATGAAATGCCCGATCGCTACGCGCAAGCATCGCCTGTCTACCATGTCTCCGCCGACGATCCTCCGGTACTCCTCTACCTCGGCGAACTCGATTTTCTGGTCACCGACGACCAGGCGACCGACTATTACGAGGCGCTGAAAGAACGCGGCGTCGAAACCGAGCTATACCTGCACAACTGGCGCGGACACATGACAATGTTCCTGTTCGGAGATGATGCAGAAAACAAGGCGATCGATTTTCTCAAGCGTAAGAACTCGAGAACCTTGACGGTTACGCAACAATAGTGAAAGAGGGCGATTCGATCGTCATCCCTGCCGAGCAGGTAATGTAACAACGCCTTGTTGCATCGAATGCCTTGCCTCTCCAGGATGCATATTCATGCAGTCATGCGGCGCAGGCATAATGATGAACCCGGCCCGGTGTTAAATGAACAGGGGACAGGACTTGCTGCCCCCTGTTTACTCGCTTTTACTTTGCCGACAGGGTTTGTGCATAAGCGATGATATCAACGATGTCCTGTATATCGAGCACGCCCAAAGCCACCATGGGAACCCCTGGCTGGCCATTACGCGCCTTGTGCATTGTTTCCTGAGGGTTCTCCTGTGCGACGGTGCCAATATATTCTGGATTCTCGGCGGTTTTGAAATTGATCGTTTTTCCGTCGAAGCCATGGCACACGGAGCAGATCGCCTGGTAGAAACGCGCCCCTCTCGTTGCGTCCCCGCGAGCCTTCTTGGTTGCATAATCGATATACTGCGGCATATCGACCTGCCCTCGACTGACGAACAACGCCAGGCTCCTGACCGCCTCGTCGGGGATCATTTCACTGGTATAACGATGCGTATCGTTGCGAATAATTTTCTCGATATCCGATATCGAAGCTCCGACCTGGTCGCGGATTCCCCTGATACCGCTATAGTGCGATCCCTTGGCGTAGGCACCCTCGGCTCCTCTATAGTCCCAGCCATGGCATTCCTTGCAGCGCCAGGTGCCTGCGCCTTTCTGTTTTCCCTTTGCGGGATAGGAAGGATGCGTTTGCTCCGGTGCTTTTTTGAACAGTAATGATGCCCAGTTGTCATACAGCTGCCCTCCCTGCAAGGTATGCCAGAAATCGGATACCTGCAGATTGTCATCCGCAACTACGGTCATCGGCGATGCAAGCGTGAAAGCAAGCGCTGCCCAAATTAATTTACCCATTTTCAATTTACTCTCTTCAGGTTTAAGACGATGGTCAGACCAAGATTACATCGGCGCGGAACGGCGCCTCTCGAGCGAAATATTCATCCGTGTCGGTTTGTTAAAATATCACCCACTTATAGACCGATTAAGTCGACCGGTAATTTTTATTCAGGGATAATACAGGTTTAATCGTTGTTTACTTGACATGAATCAACTGGGGCGACCCTTAGACCTGTCGACAACGGCCTGGATACATGTCCACCTGAAAGGTCACAGTCAGAATAGCTTTTACCCGGAATTGCGACTCTCGGCTTGCAAGCCATTGGTTTGCCCCTGCGCACCGGCCTGATATAGTTCGCGTGTAAGCGGTACTTACGGATACAAAACGAGGTCTATCGTGATAACGCGCCAGGAAGTGTTCTCCGAATCGGAACTGCGCCAGCGACTGGACAGGGTCAGAGCTGCGATGAAAGTCCGTGGCATCGATGCTCTCGTGGTCTCCGTGCCCGAAAATATCTACTATCTGACCGGTCTCGATCACTGGGGATTTTTTGCCTGCCACGTACTGGTGGTACCTGTCGAAGGTACGCTTGCGCTCGCCTGCCGCGCGATGGAACGCATCACCGTCGAAAACCAGGTCAGGAACGCCGAGTTTTACGGCCATGCCGATACCGAGGAGCTGTCCGACTACGTACTGAAGATGCTGGCCGACAGGGGCCTGTCCCAGGCCCGGCTCGGCATCGAAAAGCGCAGCCTGTTCATGACACCGCGCATCTACGAATTGATAATCGCGGGCGCTCCAGAGGCGGACTGGTCGGATGGCTCCGGCATCATCGACGAGTTGCGGCTGGTTAAATCTCCGCTCGAGCAGGACTACACGCGCAGGGCCGCGGCCGCGGCAGACGCCGGCACCCTGGCGGCAATCGACGCGATTCGCGACGGCGCGAGCGACTACGAAATAGCCGCCGAATGCAACCGTGCGATGATCCTGGCCGGCAGCGAGTACCCGGGATTCGGGCCGTTTATCCGCCCGACCACCCGCCTCGGCGAAGAACATACCACCTGGCGCGGCGACGTGTTTCACAACGGTGATGCCGTGTTTCTCGAAATCGGCGGCGCCTATCGCAAGTACCAGGCGCCGATGGGCCGGCTGGTTTACATCGGCGCCGCGCCGACGGGTGCAGAAGCATCGGCAGAGCTTGCGATTCGCGGCATGCAGGCCATCTGCGATGCGCTCAAACCCGGCGCGACGGCGGGCAAGGTTTACCAGGCCTGGAAAGACGTGGCCGATAGCGCCGGGCTCGTCGATTACCACCGGCACCACTGCGGTTACATGGTCGGCATCGGCTTTCCGCCCAGCTGGACCGGCGGCAGCATGGTAACCAGCCTGCAACCCGGTAGCACGCGCGAACTCAGGGTCGGCATGACCTTTCACGCGCATTCCTGGTTCACCAACACCGATGTGGCCGATTACTTCATTTCGAATACCGTAATGCTGACCGATAGCGGCGCGGTCAACCTGACCGACCGGACGCCACAGACCCTGATCGTCCGCTGAGTCCGGCGCGCGGAATATGGGCAGGTATTGCGTCCTTATCGGTCTCCACCGGGCCGTTATAGATTCCATTTATCAATTGGGTCGAATATTTGATCTCAATCAGGTAACATTGCGCGAGTAATACCCTTATACAACCTGTTGTATTTGGCATACTAACAACGAGATAAAACCGAGGAGAAACTTACAATGTCCAATAGTTCAAAACAAGAATTTAAAGAGTTGCTGACCCGCGACGCCAAAAGCGGCAAGCTGGGACGACGCGACTTCATGCGATTTGCGGTCGCAGCCGGCATGTCCGTGCCCCTCGCTTCCGGCCTGTGGACCAGCGAGGTTGCCGCGGCAACGCCGAAGAAAGGCGGCAATTTCCGCGTCGGCGTGCACGACGTCAACACGTCCGACACCTTTGATCCGGGCACCTACCAGAGTGTCGGCATGATCCAGCTGGCGCACACGCATCGCAGCTACCTGACTGAAATTACCCCGGAAAACGGCCTGGGTCCCGACATGGCCGATTCCTGGAGCGCGACCCCGGATGCCAAGGTCTGGACTTTCGAGCTCAACAAGAACGCGACCTTCCATAACGGCAAGAAGTTCACCGCCGCCGATGCGATTGCTTCGCTGAACCATCACCGCGGCGAAAAATCGACCTCGGCCGCCAAGGCATTGCTGACCACGGTCACCGATATCAAGGCGAAAGGCGACCATACCATCGTCATCGAACTCAACCAGGGATTTGCCGACCTGCCCTGGGTCATGACCGATTACCACCTGGTAATCGTGCCGGCCAAGGCCGACGGCACGGCGGACTGGGAAGGCGGCGTCGGCGCCGGCCCTTACGCCATTACCAGTCACAAGCCGGGTATCAGCACTTTGTTGAAGCGTCACAGTGGCTGGCATCGCGAAGGCGCCTATTTCGACGAAATCGAAATGCTGGGCCTCAACGATCCGAACGCTCGCCAGACCGCGCTGATTACCGGTGATGTCGATGCGATCACATCGGTCGATCTGAAAACGGTGGCCCTGCTCGGCCGCAACCCGAACATCGAGGTCGACAACGTGCCCAGCGGCTCGGCGATTACGCTGCCGATGTTTTGCGACGTCGCGCCATTCAATAATGTAGACGTCCGGCTGGCCCTCAAAAACGCGATCGATCGCAATGACATCGTCGAGAAAATCATGTTCGGCACCGCAACACCGGGTAATGACTATCATGTTTCTCCCGGGATGCCTTACGCGCCGACCGATATTCCGCAACGAGTCTATGATCCCGACAAGGCGAAGTTCCATCTGAAGAAGGCTGGCATGAGCTCGTTGAAAGTGTCGCTGTCCGCGGCCGATAGCATACTGCCGGGTGCGGTCGATATGTGCGTGCTTTACAGCGAACATGCGAAAAAGGCGGGTATACAGATTGACGTCAAGCGCGAGGCGAATGACGGCTACTGGTCGGATGTCTGGTTGAAAAAACCCTGGACATTCGTCAAGTGGGGCGCGCGCCCGACACCCGACAACATGTTCACGCTGGCTTACAAGGATGATGCGCCCTGGAATGAGTCGCACTGGCAGAACAAGCGCTTCAACGAGTTGCTGCTGCAGGCAAAAGCGGAACTCGACGACACCAGGCGTGCCGCGCAGTATCGCGAAATGTGCATGCTAGCGCGCGATGACGGCGGCACCGTGATTCCGATCTTCGTCAATTTCGTTTATGCACGCAACAAGAAGGTGCAACACGGACCCAGCCTGGCGTCGAGCTGGGAACTCGATGGCGGGCGTGGCTACCATCGCTGGTGGTTCGCATAAGCCGGCCGGCCGAGTGTATGTACCATTAAATACAGGCTAACTTGCGTACCCCGGCACGATCGGGGTACGCGGCTTGCCTGAATAACATAACAAAGTGCATCACTACATTGATGCCACTTGAGGGGGATGCCTGCAATGGGCGATATCGTAACAATAGTCTTGAAAAGGCTGGGGCTGGGACTCATCACGCTCCTTGTCATCTCGGTCATCATCTTCGGAGCGGTAGAACTGCTACCCGGCGATATTGCCCAGGCGGTACTGGGACAGGGCGCCACCGAGGATAACCTCGCGGCGCTACGCACGGAGCTCGGTCTCGATCGGGCAGCTCCGGTGCGTTACTTCGAGTGGTTGTTCAATGCCATACAGGGTGATTTCGGCAAATCCCTGATTTCCAAAACACCCGTGTCGGAAGCCATCGGTACCCGCTTTGGTAATACCCTGTTCCTGGCCGTCTACGCTGCTCTCATCGCGGTTCCAGTCGCCATATTCCTCGGCGTCGTGGTGGCGTTGTTCAGGAATTCGGTGTTCGACAGGGTTGCCAATGTACTGACCCTGACGTCGATATCGTCACCGGAATTTTTCCTCGGCTACGTGCTGATCCTGTTCATCGCGGTCAAAGGCGGGTTTTTTCCGGCCATCGCCAAGATAGACGATGACATGAGCCTGCTCGATAAGCTCGATCGCACCTTCCTGCCTGCATTGACCATGGTACTGGTGGTAGTGGCACACATGATGCGCATGACGCGGGCGTCGATCATCAACCTGCTGGCGTCTCCTTACGTGGAGATGGCGCGTCTCAAGGGCGTGCCCGCATGGAAGGTAATCGTCAAGCATACGCTGCCGAACGCCTGGGCGCCGGTCATCAATGTCGTTGCCCTGAACCTTGCCTACCTGGTCACCGGGGTAGTGCTGGTCGAGGTCGTATTTGTTTACCCGGGTATCGGACAACTGCTGGTCGACGCCGTAACCAAACGGGATTTTCCGGTGGTGCAGGCCTGCTGCCTGATATTCGCGGCCACCTTCATCCTGCTGAACCTGGCAGCCGACGTGGGGTCGATTCTGACCAATCCGCGCTTGCGTCATCCGAAGTGAGGGCAGAATCATGGACATGATGGAAAATACCACCATATTTACAATAATTTTTTACGCCCTCGTCATCGGCGCCTCGACGCTGGCGGCTTATTACCAGAAACGCGTCCCGTTCATCCTGTTATTTTCGCTGACCCTGGTTTCCTTCGTGATGGGAATCATCGGTGGCGTAGGCATGCTGTGGGCAGTGACCATACTTGCCGGATTGATTGCCTTCTCCGCGGGTGTTTCCTACTCGTTCCGCGAATTCCTGGTCATTATCCTGCCGGCAGACATGGCCAAGGAAGTGCGCACCGCGCCGCTGACGGCCGGATTCGGGTTATTCGTTATCTTCACCTACGCAATTTCCGGTATTTTTGCACCGATCATCGCGCCCTATGGCGAGGCCGAAGTAATCTCGTCCGCGTTTGCGGCTGCCGATGAAAACATGCTGCTCGGCGCCGACCAGTTGGGCCGGGACATGTTCAGCCGAATCATCTACGGCGCCCGCAACACGGTCGGCCTGGCGCTGCTGGCGACCATCCTGGCGTTTTTGATGGGCGCTACCGCGGGATTGTACGCGGCCACCAAGGGCGGCAAGCTCGACCAGTTACTGGGCAGGGTGGTAGATGTCGTCATGTCAATTCCATCGCTGATTTTTTCGCTGCTGTTGCTGAGTATTTTCGGCACCAACACGGCCACGCTGATAATCGTCATCGCCATCATTTACGCACCGCGGGTGTTCCGGCTGGCGAGGTCGGTTGGCGGCAACGTCGTGGTAATGGATTACATCGAAGCCGCCAAGCTCCGGGGCGAAGGCACCTGGTACCTGATTCGCAAGGAGATACTGCCAAACTCGATGGCACCCCTGATCGCGGAATTCGGCCTCGAGTTCTGTTTCGTATTCCTGCTGGTAGCCGGCCTGTCGTTTCTCGGGCTCGGCATCCAGCCGCCGACCGCGGACTGGGGTTCGATGGTACGGGAGAACGCAACGCTCATCTCCTTCGGTGAAATCACCCCCCTGATACCGGCGGCAGCAATAGCATTGCTTACGGTAGCGGTTAACTTTGTGGTCGACTGGATGCTTTACCGGTCGTCCGGTCTGAAGGAGTAATCGAAATGTCTGAAGACAAAAGCATTTTACTAAAAATACGGAATCTGCGTATCGAAGGATACTCGGACGAAAAATGGATCGAAATCGTTCACGGCATCGACCTGACTCTTCACCGTGGCGAGGTTATGGGCCTGATCGGTGAAT
>JAOTUD010000090.1 GCA_029864065.1 Gammaproteobacteria bacterium
CATGATTGCCGAGCACGGTCAGCGCGCTGCTGCCCAGCGACCTGACGAATCGCAGCGTTTGCAGCGAATCCGGGCCACGATTGACCAGGTCGCCGCAAAACCACAGGGTATCGGCGGCCGGATCGAAATTGATTTTTTCGAGTAATCTGCAGAGCTCGGTATAACAGCCCTGTACGTCGCCTATCGCATATATGGCCACGGACGGGATCGACTAGTGCAGTACCCGGGGGGTCGACAGGACAAATTCGTCGATTTCGGCATCGAAATGCGAGCCATCGTCCGCCAGCATCTGGTAGCTGCCTTTCATCGTGCCTACCGCGGTTTCGAGCATGGTGCCCGAGGTATAGACAAACTGTTCCCCCGGCTTCAGCAGCGGTTGCTCGCCGACGACGCCGTCGCCGCGAACTTCCTGCACCTTCTGGTTCGAGTCGGTAATGACCCAGTGGCGGGTCAGCAGTTGCGCGGCCTGCTTGCCCTTGTTCTGAATCGTAATGGTGTAGGCAAAAACATAGTAATTCTGCTCGGGATTCGACTGTTCCTCGATATAGCGGGTTTCGACGTCGACCTCGATTTTGTTTAGACCTGGATCATTCATCTGAACTTTGTATCCCGTAATTTGTGGGCGCATTATACCGCGACCGCCGCCTTGATGTGATCGTGGCAGCGGTAATTGGTCAGTTCGAAATCGTCAAAACGAAAATCGAACAAATCATCGACGTCCGGATTCAGCGTCATCGTCGGCAAGGCAAATGGCTCGCGGCCGAGCTGCAGGCGCGCCTGCGGCAAATGATTGGTATAAAGATGCGCGTCGCCGAGGGTATGCACGAATTCGCCGGGCTCGAGCCCGGTAACCTGCGCGACCATCAGCAGCAGCAGCGCATAGGAAGCGATGTTGAACGGCACCCCGAGAAACACGTCCGCGCTGCGCTGATACAGCTGGCAGGACAGCCGGCCATCGGCCACGTAGAACTGGAAAAAAGCATGACAGGGCGGCAGCGCCATCTTGTCGATTTCGCCGGCGTTCCAGGCGCTGACGATCAGGCGGCGCGAGTCGGGGTTGGTCCTGATATCCCGGACCAGCTGCTCGACCTGATCGACGACATGACCGTCGGCTGCGCGCCAGGAACGCCATTGCGCTCCGTAAACCGGCCCCAGGTCGCCGTTTTCGTCGGCCCATTCGTCCCATATCCTGACCTTGTTTTCCCTGAGATAGGCGATATTGGTGTCGCCCTGCAGGAACCACAGCAGCTCGTGAATGATCGAGTGTAAATGCAGTTTTTTCGTGGTTACCAGCGGAAAGCCCTGTCCGAGGTCGAAGCGCATCTGGTATCCGAACACTGACAGAGTACCCGTTCCGGTGCGATCGCGTTTTTCGCTACCGGTTTCGAGCACATGCCGCATCAGGTCAAGGTATTGCCGCATTTTGGTTCCTTTTGGCGAGCGTCAGCAGAATAAGGCCAACTATAATCATTGGCAACGATAATACAATGCCCCGCGTCAGCCAGTCGGTACCGAGCAGGTAACCGATATGCGCGTCGGGCAGCCGGATCAATTCCACGCCGCTGCGAGCGAGCCCGTATAGCAGTAAAAAATAGCCGGAAACCGTCATTACCGGGCGCGGTTTCGCGGCCAGCAGCCACAGCGCGACGAACAATAAAATTCCCTCGAACATCATTTCGTAGAGTTGCGTCGGGTGGCGCGCGCTGAAGCACAGGGGCCCGGCGAAGTCGACGTAGCGGTCCGGCGGAAACTGCTCGCAGGACAGCTTCATTGCCCAGGGCACGCTGCCGGGCGCGCCCCAGAGTTCGGCGTTGATAAAATTGCCGAGTCGCCCGGCGGCGAGCCCCAGCGGCACCAGCGGCGCGATGAAATCGGTTAGCTCGAAGAACCGGCAACCGAGCTTGCGCCGATAAACCTCCATCGCCACCAGCACGCCGATAAAGCCGCCGTGGAAAGACATCCCTCCCTCCCAGATCTTGAACAGGTAAAGCGGGTTTTGCAGGAAACTGTCGAAGTTGTAAAAAATGACCGAGCCGATGCGACCGCCCAGCACAACCCCGAGCGCCCCATAGAATATGATGTCGTCGACCTGCCCGGGTTTTACCGGGCTCCAGTCGAGACCGGCGCGGCGCTTGCCCAGCCACCAGGCGCTGAAAAATGCCAGCAAATACATCAGCCCATACCAGTGGACCTGGATGGGACCTAGCGAAATCGCGACGGGATCTATCGACGGATATGCAATCATTGCGGATGAACCTGATCCAAACTCATGAGTATGCCTGACCAGGGTGTTATTATCACATGGAAACAGAACGGAATGCAGACAGATGCCGAACGCACTCGCACAGGAATCGAGCCCCTACCTGCGCCAGCACGCCGACAACCCGGTCGACTGGCTGCCATGGTCGCAACAGGCGCTGGATCTCGCGCGCGAGCAAAACAGGCCGATCCTGTTGTCGATCGGTTACTCCGCCTGCCACTGGTGTCACGTGATGGCGCACGAATCCTTCGAAGACGAGGCGACCGCGGCGCTAATGAATCGGCATTTCGTCAACATCAAGGTCGACCGCGAGGAACGCCCCGATATCGACCGCATCTACCAGGTCGCGCATCAGCTGATCGCGCGCCGGCCTGGCGGCTGGCCGCTGACGATGTTCCTGTCGCCAGATGATCAGCTGCCCTTCTTCGGCGGCACCTATTTCCCCGATAAACCGAGACACGGCATGATCGCTTTCGCCGACCTGCTCGAACGTATCGCGACAATTTACCGCGACCAACCCGAAAAGATCCGGCAGCAGGGGCAGGCCATACAACAGGCACTGATCGAGATCGAGATCGGCGAAAACCAGAACCAGCGCGGCGCCGATATCGACGCCGCGAATACCTTCGACGCGCAGCTGCTCGCGGCGCATGACTCCGAGTTCGGGGGCTTCGGGCGCGCTCCCAAGTTTCCGCAACCCGCGATTCTGCTGCAGGCAATCAATCGCGCATTTCGCAAGACGCCCGAGGATCCCGTCTATCGCGCGATCGACGTCAGCCTCCGGCGGATCGCACTCGGCGGCATCCAGGATCACGTCGGCGGCGGCTTTTACCGTTACTCGGTCGATGAAAAATGGATGATTCCACACTTCGAGAAAATGCTTTACGACAACGGCCAGCTGCTGCAGGTATTCGCGCAGGCTTACCGGCTAACCGCTGACCCACTGTATCGCGATGCCGTCGACAGCACCGCCGGCTGGCTCGCGCGCGAAATGCGCAGCCCGTCGGGCGCTTTTTACGCGGCGCTCGACGCCGATTCGGAAGGCGTCGAGGGCAAATTCTACCTGTGGAGCCCGGATGAAGTCAGGACGCTAATCGGCGCCGATGCCTACGAGGCCTTTGCCTGGCGATTCGGGCTCGACCAGGCGGCCAATTTCGAAGGTCGCTGGCACCTGCATGGTTATCGCGACCGGCAGCAGGTGATCGACAGGTTCGGCCTCGACGGCGACGCCTACGATAGCCAGCACGAGCAGGCGCGACGGCAGCTGCTCGCGGCTCGCGAGCGGCGTATGCGTCCGGGGCTCGACGATAAAGTGCTGACCAGCTGGAACGCCCTGGTGATAAGGGGCCTCGCGACCGCGGCCCGAGTGTTCATGCGCGACGATTACTACGACCTCGCGCGCCGCTGCCTGCAGGCGATGCAAGGCGAATGCTGGCGCGACGGGCGCCTGCTGGCGCAGAGCGCCAGCTCGGGCAAACGGCTACCGGCCTACCTCGACGACTACGCGCATTTGCTGCAGGCTTGCCTCGATTGCCTGCAGTACGAGTGGCAGGACGCCCTCCTCGACTTCGCGATCCGGCTGGCCGATAAATTGCAGGAACTGTTCGAAGACCGGGATTACGGCGGCTTCTTTTTCACCGCGATCGACCATGAAAAACTTATCCAGCGGCCCAAGTCGTGGCCGGACGAAGCGATGCCGAGCGGCAACGCCGTTGCCGCGCTCGCGCTGCTGCACCTCGGGCTGCTGGTCGGCAACCGGGCCTATACGCAAAGCGCCGAACGAGCGCTGCAATCGGTAGCCGACAACGTCAACCAGGCGCCGCTGCACGCGGCCGGGTTCGTCGCGCTGCTCGAGGCCGTCAACCGGCCGCCGACGCAGCTGATCGTGCGCGGCGAGCCCGACGCGCTGGCGCCGTGGCGCGCGCGCATCCTGCCGCGGCTGCAACCGCAGCAGACGGCATTCTTTATTCCGTCGAACGCCGGCGACCTGCCGGAAGAAATTGCGCAAAAGCACAGCAAGGGCGCAACCACGGCGTGGATCTGCGAGGGATTCAGTTGCCGCGCGCCGCTGCAGGATATATACGCGGTACTGGCGGCGCTCGAATCCGTCGATCCCTGATCGCCGGCCCGCCCGTAATGCAATCTCGCTGTCTTCCCGCGGCATGATCCGTTACTGGCCGATTTAGAATTTCGGCAAGCAACGGGGACCCTGGTGAATTGTGGCTCGAGCTAACCTGAAGCCGGTCGGGACAGCAAAGCTCGAGAATGCAATATTTGTCATACCGCGGCATGACCGCGGTACCCAGGAGTCGATGGGAAGCAGGCTGGATCCCGCGGTCGAAGCCGCGGGATGACAATCAGTCCGGCTCCTGGGGTATACATCGGACCGCACTGGATCCGATCGGGCCGCGCGGACCGCGCTACGCAACCGATCGGCACACCGCGTAAATAGTTAGAAAAACAGTACCAGCAACCAGATGACGCTGGTCAGCAAGATCGCGAGCGCGACGGCTGCGGATCCCATGTCCTTGGCCCGACCCGAAAGTTCATGCATTTCGTCCCCGAAGCGATCGACCACCGCTTCCAGGGCAGAATTCAGGATTTCGACGAGGGGTAGCAGTAATACGCTGCCGGCCAACAGTGCTTTTTCGACGCCGCCGTCGCCAAGGTAGAGCCCCAGCGGAAACATCACGATACACAGCCAGACCTCCTGCCGAAACGCTTCCTCGTGGTGGTAAGCCGCGCGTAATCCCTGCCACGAATAAGCGGTCGCCTTCATGATTCGACCTAAACCCCTGTTGCCGCTAAAAGCCATGCCGTCTACCGGTCAATCCCGCGCAACGGCGCTGCCCGCCAGGACGCCGCAGGGGTAACGGCGTGGCGGCAGACATTCCCTCGCGAAACGCGAGAGCAGGGTAATATTCATCTGCTGCGGGCGGCTTTATTCTTCGTCGGCGATGGCTTCCGCGTAAGCCTCGGCGTCGAGCAGGTCCTCTGCTTCCTCCGGGTCTTCCATCGCAAGCTTGTACATCCAGCCATCGCCGTAGGGATCGTGATTGATTCTCTCGGGTGCGCCTTCGAGATCGGTATTGACTTCGACGACTTCACCGCTGACCGGCGCGTAGGTATCGGAGGCGGCCTTGACCGATTCGATGACCCCGACCGAGTCGCCGGCGGCGACCGCGCTGCCTATTTCCGGCAACTCCACGTAGACCAGGTCGCCGAGCAGCTCCTGCGCGTGATCGGTAACGCCGATCGTCGCGATATTATCTTCGACCAGCACCCATTCGTGTGAAGACATGAACTTCAATTCTGATGGCACTTCACTCATTTATTATTACCTCCAGTGTTTAACATGGATTTCCCCTCGCGCACAAAGGGAAGCTTAACGATTTCAGCTTTCAGCATCTTGTTGCGTACTTCTACCTCGACCAGTCCCTCGGCACCCGCCGGCACCCGCGCCATCGCGATCGAACGCTGCAGGCTCGGCGAATAACTGCCCGACGTAATTTCACCGTCGCCCTGCGGCGTGACCACGCGTAAATGGTTCCTCAACACGCCCTTGTCCAATAATAACAAACCGACGAAACTTTGCCGCAGGCCTGCCGCCTGCTCGGCCTGCAGCGCCTGCTTGCCGATGAAATCGCGATCGTCCGACATCGCCAGCGTCCAGCCCAGGCCCGACACCAGCGGGCTCGTGGTTTCATCCATGTCGGAGCCGTACAGATTCATGCCGGCCTCGAGGCGCAGCGTATCGCGCGCGCCGAGCCCGCAGGGAACCACGCCGGCCGCGAGCAGCCGACCCCAGAGTTCGGGCAGGTGCTCGGCGAGCATCATAATTTCGAAACCGTCCTCGCCGGTATACCCGGTGCGAGCGACGAAGCAGTCGTCGAACTCGGCCGCCTGGAACCGGGCCAGCCGCCGCAGCGCCTCCTGCTGATAGGCCTCGAACAGGCCGATGACCCGGTCGCGGGCATTCGGACCCTGCACCGCCAGCAGCGCGACGTCGCCGCGAAATTTCACGCCGAGATCGGGATAGCCTTGAGACTGGCGTTCCAGCCATTCGAGATCCTTGTCGCGTGTCGCCGAATTGATGACCACGCGGTAATGATTGTCGCGCAGGTAATAAACGATCAGGTCGTCGATGACCCCGCCCTGCTCGTTCAGCATGCAGCTGTACAGGGCCTTGCCGGGGAGGGTCAGTTTGGCCACGTCGTTCGCGAGTAGATGTCGCAGGTAGGCCTTCGCCGCAGCACCGTTGACGTCGACCACGGTCATGTGCGAGACGTCGAACATGCCCGCGTCGCTGCGCACCGCTTCGTGTTCGGCGATCTGCGAGCCGTAGTTGATCGGCATGTCCCAGCCGGCGAAATCGACCATCCTGGCGCCGGCGTCGAGGTGGCACTGATACAGCGGCGTTTTGTTTCCCATCGGTGCAGGCTCCGGGACCGGGTGGTCGGCTATGCTGGACACGGCAGAGGATAGAGCCTGTCAGGCTCGAATAAAAGTACTAATTGCAGACCAGGCCGTCCTGCCCAGGCGCTTCCTCCTTGAGCAGCGCTTCGATGATCGCCTCGGCCTGCGATCTGTTGCGCGCGATTTCCTCGGCCAGTTGTTCGCCGTTCTTCTTCAGGAAACTGATCAGGTCGTCGATGACCTTGTCGGGTATCTTCGGGCTCGCGCCGAGAATGGTGAAGACGCCGCTGTTGAAATTGATGAACAGGATATTGCCGCCCGCGTCGATGATGCGGCTGAAGCCGCCGCTGACGCCGCTGGAAGCCGTAATCGGGCTGAAGTTCGCGGTGACCAGGCCCAGCGAGTTGGTGGTGAAGCCGATCACCAGCGTGCCGCCGTTGAGCGTGCTGGGCCCGCCAATCGTGAGCTGATCGAAAACCGTGGTAAAGCCGTTGTTGAATGCCTCGACCACGATTGCCGAGTTGGCTCCCTGGTCGTAACTGCCGGAAATCGCCAGGTTGCCGAGCGTGCCCGCGCCGCCAACCACGATCACGCCGTTGGCATTCACCAGGTTGCCGGCCACGGTGCCGCTGCCGCCGAGACGCGCGCCGCCGGTCAACGACAGCGTGCCGCCGAGATTGGTCAGGTCCAGCCTGGCATTGTTGAGCTGGATATTGCCGGTATTGTTCAGCGTCCCCGGCAGCGTCAGCGTGGTTGGCGACAAGCCGTTGCCGACGACCAGGTTGCCGGCCAGGTTCAGGGTGCTGCCCGCGGCCAGGGTCTTGCCGTTGGTAAACGCCAGCGTGCCGGCGCTGCGGACACTATAATTGCCCGCGTCGGCGCCACCGGCGACGAAGGTCAGGGCGCCCCCGGCGATGTCGACGAGACTGCTGCCAGTATTGATGAAGGTCACGGTCGGTGCGATGACGGCGCTGCCCGACAACTTGTTGAAGGTGCCATTGGTATTGTCGAAGGTTCCCGTACCGGTAATGCCACCATTTCCGCTATGGTTAAAGCTGGTACCGCCGGTGTTGTCGATGACGGCGCCGTTGACCAGGCTCAGATTACCGCTACCCGACATGTTGATGTCGTTCTGGTTCATGGCCAGCGTGATCGTATCCAGCGTCTTGGTAGCGGCGCCCGAAATCGCCAGCGTCGTGCCATCCGCGGAGGCAAGCCCCAGCACTAGTGGCCCGCTGCCACCGAGTGTCCCGCCCGTCCAAGTGTTGTTGGTACCCGCCAGCATTGTCATCGTGCCCAGTTGAAGCGAACCGTTGTTCAGGTTGAATGGTCCGTTGAACGTCGCGGGACCGAAAAAGGTCGATACCGCGCTAGCGAGATTCTGGGTAAAACTTCCATTGAAAAGGCTGTTGCCGAAGCTGTTTATCGTGCCACCGTTGACGATCAAGGAACCACCTGGGTTGACCGTGATGTCGTTGACCGCGGCGCCGTCCTGTACGTTTAAGGTAGCG
>JAOTUD010000091.1 GCA_029864065.1 Gammaproteobacteria bacterium
GCCTCAAGATCGGTGGATAAAACGGAGTAGGTTGTGGCGGATCAATTACAGGTCATTCGCGGAATGCACGATATTCTGCCGGCAGACATGCCTGTCTGGAACCAGCTCGAGGACGAGTACCGGGCGCTCGCGGAATCTTACGGCTATCGCCAGATCAGGACCCCCATCGTCGAGAAAACCGCGCTGTTTGCGCGCTCTATCGGCGAGGTCACCGATATCGTCGAAAAGGAAATGTACAGCTTCGACGACCGCAACGGCGATTCCCTCAGTCTGCGGCCCGAAAATACCGCGAGCGTGGTCCGTGCCGGCCTGCAGGCCGGGTTGCTGCAGGATCAACAGCACCGGCTGTGGTACAGCGGACCGATGTTCCGCCATGAGCGGCCGCAGAAAGGGCGTTACCGCCAGTTTCATCAACTCGGTGCCGAAACTTTCGGCATGCCCGGCGCCGACATCGAGGCCGAATTGATCCTGCTGGCCGAGCGTTTCTGGAAACGCCTCGGTCTCGAAGACATCGAATTGCAGATAAACAGCCTCGGCAGCAGCGCTTGCAGACAGGCGTTTCGTGCCGTGCTGGTCGCCTATTTTCGCGATCACTACCAGTCGCTGGACGATGACAGCAAGCGGCGGCTCGAATCCAACCCGCTCAGGATACTGGATAGCAAAAACCCGCAGATGCAGGCCCTGATCGAAGCGGCGCCGACCCTGCAGGACAGCCTCGACTCCGAGTCGTGCGACCATTTCGACGAGTTGCTGGATATTCTCGACAAGACCGTGGTCCCATACCGGGTGAACCGGCGGCTGGTGCGCGGTCTGGATTACTACTGCCACACCGTCTTCGAATGGGTGACCGATACCCTGGGAGCGCAGGGTACCGTCTGCGGCGGCGGCCGTTACGACGGGCTGGTCGAGCAGCTCGGCGGCAGGCCTAATTTTGCGGCCGGATTCTCGATGGGTTGCGAACGGCTGGTATCGATGCTGATCGATCAGGGCAGGGCGCGCGGCGAAACCGGCAGCGACGTTTATTTCGTAATGCGCGGCGCGAACAGCGTCGCGCGTGCGCAGCAGCTGGCCGAGAACCTGCGCGACCGGTTACCGCGGCTCGAGCTGATCGTGCACGCCGGCGGGGGCAGTTTCAAAAGCCAGATGCGCAAGGCCGACAAGTCGGGCGCCCGCATCGCGCTGATTCTTGCCGAGTCGGAAATGGAAGCAGGCACGGTGGCGCTTAAATTCCTGCGCGAGGACCGCCCGCAGGAAGAAGTGAAACAAGACGAAATTGCGACGAGACTGTCGTCTTTTCTCGACTAATCAGTAGAGGGGTTAAATGGAAACCGACGAAGAACAGGTCGAAAAACTGAAAGCCTGGTTTAAAGAAAACGGGCTTTCGATTGTTTTTGGAATCATCATCGGTATCGGTGGCATCGGTGGTTACAACTACTGGAACCACTGGCAGGAAACCACCGCGGCCGCGGCATCCGGTCATTTTTCGCAAATGATCGAGGCGCTCGAGTCCAAAGACGACGATACCGTCCAGCAACAGGCCGAAATCCTGGTCAATGACTATGCATCGACCGACTATGCGCTGATGGCGCAACTCGCGCTTGCCGCCAAGCATGCCGGTAACGGCGCCTTCGACAAGGCCGAGCTTGCCCTGCAACAGGCTGTGGGCACGGCTGCGGACAAGCCGCTGGCCTATATTGCGCGCACCCGGCTGGCTGCCGTGCAGATTCAGAACGAACAGTACGAGCGGGCCCTGGCGACGCTCGCGTTCGAGTTTCCGCAAGAGTTTTCCGCCCGCGCCGACGAGTTGCGCGGTGATGCCTACGCGCTGCAGGGGAAGGTTGCCGAGGCCATAGCGGCCTATCGCAAGGCGCAATCGGCGGTACCCGGTCCGGCCAACGGCGAATTCCTGCAGCAAAAACTCGACGACCTCGGGGCGCGCAGTTGAAGCTGGCCGTCAGACTCGTTACGCCGATTATGCTGGCCTTGCTGGCAGCCTGTTCGGGTGGCCAGGACAACAGCGAACCGCCGGCGCCCCTGACCGATATCGACGACGAAATTGCGCTGACGCTCAACTGGAAACTCGATACGCGGGCCGCCGCAAACCGGGCATCCTACCGCTTGCGTCCGCTGCTGCTCGGTAATCGCGTCTATAGTATCGATACCGGGGGTACTGTCGTCTGCGTCGACGTGGCCAGCGGCAAGCGCCTGTGGCGTTACGACACCGAACTGGCCGCAATCACCGGCCTCGGCGGCGACGAGCGAATGCTGATCGCGACTTCCCAGGATGGCGATATAGCCGCCTACCGCAACGTCGATAAGGGCATGGAAATCCTGTGGCGGACCCGTATCGACAGTGAAATTCGCGCGACGCCCGTGGTCGACGCCGAGCAGGTTTTCGTGCGCAGCGTCGACGGCAAGTTGCGCAGCCTTGCGGCGTCGGACGGCCGCCAGCAGTGGGTCGTGTCAGGGCGCGTGCCGTCGCTTTCGTTAACCGGTAACAGCGAGCCCCTGGTCAGGGGCGAACTGGTCTTCGCCGGCTTCGACGACGGCAAGCTCGTCGCCTACGACCGCAGCAGGGGCCAGGTAAGATGGGAATCAACCATTAGTTTGCCCGCCGGGCGCACCGAGGTAGAGCGCCTGGTCGACCTGGACGGCAGTTTCGTTTTGCGCGACGGCGTCATTTATGTGGTTTCGTACCAGGGTCGCCTCGCGGCGGTGCAGGCAGTCAGCGGGGATTTGCTGTGGTCGCGGCAGTTTTCGAGTTTTCAGTCGATTGCGATCGATGACGACGCCCTGTACCTGAGCGCCGACAATAGCGATATATGGTCGATCGATCGGCGCACCGGCACGGCGTTCTGGAAGCAGGATGTGTTGCATGCGCGCAAAATAACCGCGCCGTCGATAATCGATGACAAGCTGGTGGTCGCCGATCTCGACGGTTACCTGCACTGGTTCGACAAGGCCGATGGCAAGCTGCTCGGCAGGCTCAGGGTTACGGACTCGAGAAACTACGTGCAGCCGCTGGCCTGGCGTGCTTCGGTGCTGACGCTGGATAAATCCGGTTTACTCGCCTCCGTTTCGCTGCAGCAATGATTCCGGTTATTGCGTTGATTGGCCGTCCCAATGTCGGCAAATCCACGCTGTTCAATGTTTTTACCCGTAGCCGCGACGCCATCGTCGCCAACGAGCCCGGTTTGACCCGGGATCGGCAGTACGGCGTCGGGGAACGGGACGGCAAGTCGTTTATCGTCATCGATACCGGCGGCCTCAGCGGCGAAAAACAGGATCTCGACGACCTGATGGCGCGCCAGACCAGGCTCGCGATGGACGAGGCGGACGAAATACTTTTTATCGTCGATGCGCAGGACGGCCTTGCCAACGGGGATCGCATGATCGCCGACCTGGCGCGTAAAGCGGGAAAAACCTGCCGTGTCGTCATCAACAAGACCGACGGCATGGATCCGGACCAGGCGCAGGCCGAGTTCTATGCGCTCGGCTTCGAACAGGTGCACGCCATATCGGCCGCGCATCGCAAGGGAACCGGAATGCTGCTGGACCGCTTGCTGCAGGCATATCCGCCGCAGCAGGAAGCCGAGGCCGCGGATAGCGGACCCCTGATCGCGGTCGTCGGGCGACCCAATGTCGGTAAATCCACGCTCATAAACCGGCTGGTCGGGTCGGAGCGAGTGGTCACCTTCGATCAACCCGGCACCACCAGGGATACCATATCCGTGCCCTTCGAGCGGCACGGCAAGGCTTACACGCTGATCGACACCGCCGGCGTGCGCCGGCGCGGCAAGGTGCAGCAGGCGATCGAAAAATTCAGCGTCATCAAGGCCCTCGAGGCTATCGAGAGATCGCAGGTGGTCATCCTCGTCATCGATGCGCGCGAGGGCCTGACCGACCAGGATATGACCCTGCTGGGATACGTACTCGACAGCGGTCGCGCGCTGGTTATCGCGGTAAACAAATGGGATGGGCTCGATAGCGAGCAGCGCGAGCAAAACCGCAATACCCTGCAACGCCGGCTTTCGTTCGTGTCTTTTGCGGCCCAGCATTTCATTTCGGCCAGGCACGGCACCGGCGTCGGCGAGTTGATGGCTTCGGTCGACCAGGCCTATAGCTCGGCCTGCAGCGATTTCAATACGCGCTATTTGACCGACCTGCTCGAGGAGGCGGTGTTCAAGCATAATCCGCCGCTGCACCATGGCCGGCGCATCAAACTGCGCTATGCCCACCAGGGGGGGCGCAATCCGCCGATAATCGTCATACACGGTAATCAAACCCAGCATTTACCGGCAGCATACCTGCGCTACCTGACAAACTTTTACATCGCCAGGCTCAAACTCAAGGGCACACCGCTGCGCGTCGAGCTCAAGTCCGGTAAAAACCCGTTCGCAGGCAAAAAACGCACCAAAAAGCGAAAAAAATGAGGCTCGATTAAAAAAAAACGCCAAAAATCGGCAAAAAAACTGAAAATTCGAGCGTTTGCACATAGACTTTAGCGCATGGGACTGCAACGAATCCTCGTAACCAACGCCAAAGGCGGCTGTGGTAAGACTACCATCGCGACCAATCTCGCCTCGCATTACGCGCGCGTCGGGAAAAACGTGCGCCTGTTCGATCACGATACCCAGGGATCTTCGCTGGCCTGGATCAGGCGGCGTCCCGAGGGTGTCGCGCCGATCACCGGCGTCGACGCGTCGAAGAATTCGGATCACCGCCTGACGCGTTCGTGGCAGCTGCGGGTACCACCCGAAACCGATGTCGCGATTGTCGACTCGCCGGCCGGAACCGACATCGCCGAACTCGCGCTGCTGTTTCAACAAAACGACTCGGTGCTGATACCGGTTTTACCTTCGCCTATCGATATTCATGCGACCGCGCACTTCATCAAGGCGCTGCTGACTACCGGCGGCGCGCGCAAGAAAATGATTCGGCTCGCCGTCGTCGCCAACCGGGTGCGCAAGAATACGCTGATGTACCACTCGCTGGAACGATTTCTGTTCAGCCTCAATATTCCTTTCATTTCCAGCCTGCGCGATACCCAGTTGTATGCCCGCGCCATTGAAATGGGTATCGGGGTGCAGGAGATTTCGACCTCGCGCAACCGCGTCGACAAGGAACAATGGGCTCCCGTGTTTCGCTGGCTCGATACCCCGGTGGTCAGCGAAAGCGCTCCGATTACGCCGCTGTTCACCAGCTTCGAACGGTAATCTCCGCGCCGCCAGCGGCGCTAGTGTAACTTTTTCAATTATCGCGTTTTCGATGCGCAACGGCATTGAACCCTGTGCTATTATTGCGCGACTTTTTTGCCACGGAACTACGATGAAATTGTTTCGCCTCACCTGTTTTTGCATGATCTGCTTTGCAACCGTTTCCACGGTCAAAGCCAGCGACTTCGAGGCCGCGTTGAGCAAGGAAACGGCGCAGTTCACGTTTCGCTCGGATTCCAGCGTAATCGGCTGGGGCGGCGCGGATCTTTCGTTTGGCCTGTTCTATAACGAAGAAAGCGATTTTGTCTTTCAGGGCGGGCTACTGCAGATGCGCCAGCCGTCGGAGGAAGACCCATTGACCTTCGGCGTCGGCGTAAAAGGATATCTCGGGCAGCTGGATAAACCCGACAAGGACGTGTTCGCATTCGCCATCGGCGGACAGGTCAGGTATACCATCGCCGGCACCATGCCGATGGCGGTGTTCCTGGAAGGATTCTATGCTCCCGAGATCACCAGTTTTTCGGACTCGGACGCAATCATCGATTACACCTTCGGATTTCAGGTCGAGGCTTTGCCGCAGACCGTCGCTTTCGTCGGCATTCGGCATTTCGAAATCGAACTGGATGGCGCTGACTACGACGCCGACGACGATAACGTTCACTTCGGTGTGCGGCTGACCTTCTAGCCCGCATATCTCACCGATTTCCTGCTGCGCCCTCGCTACGTAAAACGGTAAGATATACGGGCTAGTCCGGCAGAAACAGCGCGGGGTCGACCCAGGTTCCGTTCAGACCCAGGCTCCAGTGCAGGCGTGGACCGGTCACCCGGCCGGTGGCGCCTACCTTGCCGGCGACCTGACCTTTCTCGATCCTGTCGCCGAGCCTGACGTCGATTTCGCTGAGATGCGCAAACATCGAGATCAGTCCCTGTCCGTGATCGATATAGACCAGGTTGCCGCTGAAAAAGAAATCCCCCAGTTCGATCACCGTGCCCGCGCTGGGGCTTAACACCGCCGTGTCGGCATCTGCCGCGATGTCCATGCCGCTATGCGGACGTCGTTGTTGACCATTGAACACCCGGTGACGCCCGAAGCTGCCGGTGCCGACGCCGCTGACCGGTGTAATAAAATCGACGTCGACCGCGGCCGGCGAATAGTGGTCACGCGCCGCCTGTTTGCGCGCTTTTTCGGCGAGAATTCGCCCCATGTCGCTGGCGTAGGGATTGACCTTACGCTCGTCGGTAATGGTGATATGTTGCACGCCGTATTTTTTTATCCTCGATCGAGAAAAATTTCTTGCGTACCTGGCTGCTGTCGCGGGCCTCGATAAAATATTCGCCCGGCTTCAGGTTGAGCGGCAATCCGACCAGCGCGCTGGGCGCGCCGTCGATTTTGGCTATCAGCACGGATTTGTTGCGAAACCGGTAGTTGGCGGTATCTTCCGGTTCGAGTGCGATGATGGCGATGCCGCCGGGCACCAGCGACCGACGCGGTTGCGCCTGCGCCTGGGCAGCGACCAGGCCGAACAGAATCAGGCCGGGTAAAAAAATCGCAAACTTCAATCCCTTGCCGGGTCGATAGCCGAGCAGTAGGCGAACTTTTGCATCCCGGTCAAGGTCCGAGGAGGCATTATCCGCGGCACGTCGATAACGAAACCGCGCCAGCTTTAAAATTAGACGACAGGGTACCAATATGCTCGAACTTGGTGATATCGATCAGGAAATGCTGATTTTCGGCGGCCCCTACAGCAATCTTGCGGCTACCGCCGCGATGCGGCAACGCGCTCGCGATAGCGGTATCCCGGTCGATCGCGTCATCTGCACCGGCGACATGGTCGCCTATTGTGCCGAACCCGCCGAAACCCTGGAACTGATCCGTGACTGGGGCGTCCACGTGGTGATGGGCAATTGCGAGGAGGCGCTCGCATTCAGCGAACCCGATTGCGGCTGCGGCTTCGAGGAAGGCAGCAGCTGCTCCACGCTGGCGATTACCTGGTATCAGTACGCCGACCAGCGTGTCGATGCGGAGTTGCGCCGCTGGATGCGGGCCCTGCCGCGCAGTATTGCCTTCGAAATGTCTGGCATACGCTTCAGGACGGTGCACGGCAGCCTGTCGAGCATCAACGAGTTCGTGTTTGCATCCAGCGATGCCGATGCCAAGCTCGCGCAAATCAGGGAGGCCGGCGCCGATGTCATGATCGGCGGGCATTCTGGCATACCGTTCGGCCAGCGCATCGGCGACTGTTTCTGGCTGAACGCGGGCGTGATCGGCATGCCAGCCAATGACGGCGGCAACCACGGCTGGTACCTGCTGATCGATCCGACCCCGGGACGGCCCATGGTCAGCTGGCATCGCCTCGAATACGATCACGAGTCCAGCCGGGAGGCGACCATTGCGGCCGGCATGGTCGAATACGGCCAGGCGCTTGCGAGCGGCCTGTGGCCCAGCGTCGATATACTCCCCCAAACCGAACGCCGCCAGCGCGGCCAGCCGCTGCACCTCCCCCCGATAAGCTTGTAGCAGCCTCTCGAAACACGCTCCCCATAATTCCGGAATTATCCCGGAATTATCAGTGGAGGCTTTGGGCGAGTTGAGTCAGTGGTGGTAGAACTGGGCTGGAACTGTTCCACCCAGAGCAGCGTGGCGCCGGCCACCGCGACCGGCATCGCGAAGAAGTTGACGATCGGGATACTGGTCATGACCATTACCGCGCCGCCGAACCCGAGCGAGATACCGCGGCGTTCGGCCAGGCGTCGCTTTTGCTCCGCAAACACGATGTCGTGGTTGCCCATCGGGTAGTCGAAGTATTCCAGCGTCAGCAGCCAGGAACCGAAAATCACCCACAGCAGCGGGGCGACCAGGTTGACGACCGGGATCAGGCTGACCAGGAACAATCCAGACGCCCACAGCAGTATGTAAACCAGCTTGCGCAACTGGGAAGCGATAGCGTCGATCGCCATG